>NZ_CANPVO010000021.1 GCF_947581785.1 Candidatus Palauibacter polyketidifaciens
CGGGCAGGTGGTCCGCGCCACGCCGGACCGGATCCGTTCGCGGGCCGCGACGACGTCTGAGTTGCTGAGCATGGATTCTAGACCCAGTGACGGTAACGGGGTTCCGCGACGGGCGTCAGGATGCGAGGTGCCGAAGCTGGTCGATGGCGCCGGCCGTGTCGAGATGGGTCAGGTCGATTGCGTGTCCGTCGTCACTGCCCTCCTCGATCCACCGGCCGACCATCGCGCTGGGCACGGATTCACGCGGCGAGAGCACGGTGGGCGCCCGCAACTCCGCCACTCGCACGGCGTAGCAGGCGTTTTCGACGGCCTCTTCCCACGCGTCCTCGACCCACGCCACCCGGCGCCGCCGCAGCACCTGCCCGTGCGCAACCGGCTGGAGCACGCGGTGCGCCTCGTCGAGCCCGGGGAGTACGATGAGCCAGGAGTGCGGTTCCGCTTCCGGCTCCAGCAGGAACCGAAGCTCCTCGAGTTCCTCGATCCAGTCGAGGCGAAGTTGCGCCGCCGCGGCCCGCTCGAACTCCAATCCTTCGGAGGCGGCGTCGCGCGCCTCCGTGAAGCGGTCCATGAGTTCCCAGGCGTAGTCCGGGTCGGCGAGCAGGCGCCCGGCCGCTTCCGCCTGCCGCCGATAGGCGTTGAGTCCCACGCGGCGCGCGCAGGGCGCGGTGCAGAGGTCCATGTCGAACTGCATGCAGGGGCTCCGCGCGGTGTCCGGCTGCACGGATTCGGCGCAACTCCGCAGCCGGAAGATCTTCTCCACGAGGCGACGGATGCGCTCGGGCAAGCGGCGACTCCAGAAGGGGCCGACGTACCGGGCCTCGGCCCGGCGCGGCCGGCGCACCACGCGCAGCCGCGGGAAAGGTTCGTTCCGGCGCAGTTCCAGATACCAGCCGGCGTCGCGCCGCTTCAGCGCCTTGTTGTAGGGCGGACGCTGGCCGAGGATTCGCTCCGCCTCCACGAGTCGCGCCTCGAGGTCGCTCCCGGTCGGGTGTGCCTCGACGCCGCGGGCGATCCGCAACATCTCCGCCAGACGCTCGTTCGATGGCCCGCCGGAGTAGAAGTAGCCCCGCACGCGCCGCCGCAGGTTCACGCTCTTCCCCACGTAGAGGGGATGCCCGTGTGCATCCACGAAGACATAAACGCCCGGGGTCGCGGGAAGATCGGGCACCCATTCCGGAACCGGCGTCGCGCGCGGGATCGCGATCCCTCCTCTGTCTTCGGCCTTCGGTCTCCGGCGGTCCTGCCGCCCGCGGGAGGGGGAATGTCGGATTACGGGTTGTCTTCGGTCAAGCGGCGGCGCGGCGCTGGCCTCGCGCGCGCGGCGCCCGTTTGGCCGCGGCGCGCCGGCCGCGCATATTCGGCCGCCATGATCGCGCTCATCACCGGCATCACCGGACAGGATGGCTCCTACCTTGCCGAGTTCCTGCTCGACCAGGGGTACGAGGTGCACGGCGTGGTGCGCCGTTCCTCCGTGGAGAAGTACGACCGCATCTCGCACCTCCGGGATCGGGTCACGCTCCACCAGGCGGACCTCCTCGACCAGTTGTCGCTCATTCGCGTCCTCGAGCGCGTAGGCCCGCGGGAGGTGTACAACCTCGCCGCGCAGTCCTTCGTCCCCACTTCCTGGGACCAGCCGCTGCTGACGGGTGAGTTCACGGCGCTGGGCGTCACGCGCATGCTCGAGGCGATCCGCGCGGTCGACCACGCGATCCGCTTCTACCAGGCCTCCTCCTCGGAGATGTTCGGGAAGGTGCGGGAGACGCCGCAGAACGAGGACACGCCCTTCTACCCGCGGAGCCCGTACGGCGTCGCGAAGGTGTACGGCCACTTCATCACGGTGAACTACCGGGAGAGCTACGACCTGTTCGCGGCGAGCGGGATCCTCTTCAACCACGAGAGTCCCCGGCGGGGCCGGGAGTTCGTCACGCGCAAGGTGAGCTGGGAGGTCGCCCGCATCCACCACGGGCTCGTCGACCGTCTGTCGATCGGGAACCTCAAGGCGGAGCGCGACTGGGGCTTCGCGGGCGACTACGTCGAAGCGATGTGGCTCATGCTTCAGGCGGAGACGCCCGAGGACTACGTGATCGGGACCGGCGCGACGCATTCAGTGCAGCGGCTGATCGAGATCGCCTTCGATGAGGTCGGACGCGACTGGCGCGAGCACGTCGAGCAGGATCCCGCGCTCCTGCGGCCAGCCGAGGTCGAACGGCTGTGCGCCGACCCCTCGAAGGCGAAGCGGCAACTCGGCTGGGAGCCCCGCATGTCGTTCGAGGAGTTGATCCGCCTCATGGTGCGAACGGACGTCGAGCGGCTCGCCACCGCGGCGCCGCCGGGCCCTTCCTAGCGTCGCGTCGAGGCTGCGCTACGTCCGGAGTTTCGCGAAGAGCAGGAGTCCGGCGCCGAGGAAGATGATGTTGGGCAGCCAGGCCGCCGCCGTCGGCGACAGCGCCCCTCCGGCGCCCATCGCTTCCGCGATGCGGATCAGGGTCAGGAAGAGGATCGTCGTGCCGAGCGCGATCCCGACCGAGGTCGGCGCGCCGCCCCGCTTGTTGCTGTGCGCAAGCGGCATCCCGAACACGGCGATCACGAGACAGGCGAACGGAAAGGCGATGCGCTGCGCGCGAGAAGTTCTCAGCCCGTTCGTCGTGCCCCCGGACCGTTCGACGGATTCGATGAGGCGCCCCAGTTCCTGAAAGCGCATCTCGTCCGGCTCCTTGGGTCTGGCCTGAAGCTCCTCGGGCGTCTCATCCAGCTGCCGCACGTACAACTCGCCGAACTCGTAGGCGGTTTCCTCTTCCGGGCCGCGGAACTCCCGCATCCACCCCTGCAGGAGCACCCAGCGCGAGGACACCGAGTCGTACTGCGCCGTGTTGGCCGTGATGTGTATGGTGGGGAAGTCGGGTTCCGATCCCCTCCGCTCGATCTGCACGTTGTCCATCCGGCCCTCGCGCGTGTCGAGCAGCCGGGCCTTGTACACGAGGCCGTCGTCTCCCCGGTAGACGAAAGAGTTCCGGATCGTCTGGCTGCGGGCCTCTTCCTGCTCGAGGATTTCGGCCGATTTCCGGGTCGTCACGGCGACGAGCTCCGTGAGACCGAGCGCGACGAAACTGAGCAGCGTGGCGCCGCAGAGAATCGGTAAGACGAGCCGATAGAAGGAAACGCCGCCGGCCTTGGCGGCCGCGACCTCGAAGTTCCGGGACATGGAGGCCACCGCGAACACGGACCCGAGCAGGGCGGCGATCGGAAAGCCGAGCAGCGAATGGTACGGGAACTCGTACACGTAGTGGAGGATGATGTGACCCCAGGTGGACCCCTGGTCGAGAAAGCGGTCGATGTTGTCGGCGACATCGATGACGATGAAAAGGAAGGGCACACCGAGCGCGCAGGCCGCGAAGATCCGCAGGAACTGGGAAAGGACGTACCGGTCGAGCAGTTTCACGGCGTCAGCGCATCACTTTGGTCGAGCGGGCCAGGGCCACGAGCCCGGCGCCGCCGAACAGAACGTTCGGGGCCCACATGGCCCAAAGCGGCGAGATCCAGAGGCGGTCGGCGAGTCGCTCACCCCCGATGAGCGACACGTAGTACGCCCCGAAGATGCCCAGGCTGACGCCGACGACGAGCGCGATGCCCCCGCGTGGGAACCGGACGGCGATCGGGGCCCCGAGGAGGACGAAGACGATGCACGCGGCAGGGATCGTCCCCTTCTTGTGAATCTCGACCCAGTACTGGTTGATCCGGCGAAGGCCCGTGACTTCGCGCTCCGCATAGGACTGGAACTGGGTCGCCGCATCGAATGCGGAGTAAAAGCGGCGGGCTGCGCTCTCGGCGACCTGTGTCGTGGAATCCGGCGCGGCCGCTTCTCCGCTCGGGGGGTACGGGGATTCCTGCGCTTCCGGCTCGATCTCGCCGGGCGCGCGCGTCTCCCGTGTCCGGGGAAGGCCGTCTCGCCGGTCCGCGAGATCGACGTCCCGGCCGCGTTCCGGGTCGGGGATCTCCTCCCTCCAGTCGACGATCTCGCTCTCCGGGGGACGGGTGCGGCCCGCCAGCCGGTCCCCGGTCCCCGACGTCGGCGCGTCCGCGAGAGGCTGCTCGAAGTCCAGCAGCATGCGGGTGATCGCCTGCGCGTACACGAGGCTCTCCGAACGCGCCGCGTCCGCCATCTGCGCACCGAGATCCGCCTCCGCGCGCATGTCCGCGATGTTCATCTCGCGATCGCCGCGTATGGCGGCGGTATCGCGCTCGAGGCCGTTCGCCACATCCGGGATCTTGAGCAGCATCTGCTCGAAGGCGATGCGACGGAAGGCGTGCGGGCGCTCGTTCATGCGCACCTGGACGACGCCGTCCTCGAGGTCGAAGTAGAGGTCTTCCCCCTCCTCGGAGAAGCCCATCCTCCCGCGGGTCGCGTAGATGGAGCGGCTCTCCTGGCCGTTCCGCTCATCATAGATCGCGACATCGTGGACGACGCTCTCTTCCCGGTCGATCATGCCCGGGTGTACGTAGACATAGGACGGGAGCACTTCGTTGATCGTATGTTCCCGAAGGTTGAAAGTCGGCGTCTTGCGGCCGATCCCGCGGAGCAGCACCTGCAGGTGATGATTCGACTGCGGCAGGATCGTGTTGTTGAACCAGGTCATCCCGCCGGCCAGAATGACGGCACAGACGAGGAGCGGGGCCATCACACGCGACAGGGGGATGCCGCTCGCCTTGATGGCGGTGATCTCGAAGTCGCCCTCCATCCGGCTGAAGACGTACAGGACCGCGATGAGCACGGCCATCGGGAGCGTCTGGGCAAGGATGAAGGGGATCGAGTAGATGAAAACCTCGGCGATCACGGTCCAATCGAGGTCCTTGCCGATGAGCCGCTCGAAGCGCTTGCTCACCTGATCGAGGAGGAGCAGCACCGTGGTGCCGATGACGGCGAAGATGAACGGCCCGGCGTGACGGCGCAGGATGTAGCGGGTGAGAGTTCGCATCGCCCCGAGATTACTGTGTTTTCGGGCCGTTGTCAGCCCGGGTGGGTCTTTCCGGGGCCGCTTCCGCCCCGCGGTTTCGTCACGTTCCGCCAACTTCTGTACCAGGATGCGCGCCGATAGATCCCCCCGCGGGGCGGACGCTCCGCCGCGCCGGGTCGCCATCGTGCTCATGAGCGCGGTGGGAAGCACCGTCCAGGGGATGCCCATCGTCGCGTCCCTCCGGCGGGCCTGGCCCGGCGCCCAACTCACGTGGGTGCTGCAGCCTGGCCCGGCGACGCTGATGGCCGGCCGGCCGGACGTCGACCGGACCCTTCTCTTCCACCGACGGTTCGGGGCCCGCGCCTATTCCCGCTTTCGGCGCGAGGTGGCGGGGGAGGTGTTCGATCTCGTCATCTGCCTGCAGCCGAACTTCAAGGGAGGGATGGTCACGCGTCTCCTGCGCGCTCCGGAGCGCCTCGGCCACGATCGGGCACGCGCCCGCGACCTCAGCTGGCTGGCCACGAACCGCCGCATCCCTCGGGCTCCCGTGGCCCACATTCAGGACGAACTGTTCGAGTTCCTCGATCATCTCGGCGTTCCGCGCCGCCTGGAGTGGTGTTTTCATTTCACGGAGGAGGAACGGCGGATGTCGGCGCGGTGGAGAGAGGAGTTCTCGCGCACGGTGCTGGCGATCGTGCCGCGGAGTTCCAACGCCCGGCGAAACTGGACCCTCGAGGGGACGGCGCGGGTAATCGACGTGGCGGCCGGCGATCTGGGCCTTCAGCCCGTCCTCCTGGGAGGAGACTCCGAGGAGGAACTGCGGGATGCCCGCCGCCTCGAGGAGCTGTGCGGGGTTCCGCCGCGCGTCGCGCTGGGAGGGACGCTGCGGGAGTTGGCGGGCCGGCTCTCCGCGAGCGACCTCGTGCTGGCGCCGGACACGGGCCCTCTGCACATGGCGGTGGCGCTGGGGACGCCGACCATCGGACTGTACGGGTACACGGATCCCGCGCGCAGCGGTCCCTACGGCCGGTTCACGGATCTCACGGTGGACCGGTTTCGCGGCTCCGCCTGCTCCGATGGTGGGCGAGCGCCGTCCCGGGCCACTCGGCCGGGGCGCATGTCGAGAATCCGCGCCGAGGACGTCGTGCTGAAGCTGGAGCGGGCCATCCGCTCATATCTGAAAAGCTGAAAGGCCGCATATGACCGAAGGGACGAAGACCGTGGCGGGCCGGATCCTCTGGGTGGACGACGAAGTCGACCTGCTGCGTCCGCATCTCATGCTGCTGCGGTCCTCGGGATATCACGTCGATGCCGTGATGAACGGCCAGGACGCGATGGAGCTCCTCACGGCGGCTTCCTACGACCTCGTGCTGCTGGATGAGCGGATGCCGGGGCTACGCGGGATCGAGGTTCTCGACCGCATCCGGAGTTCCGCCCCGCGGCTCCCCGTGGTGATGGTCACGAAGAGCGAAGAAGAATCGACCATGCACGAGGCGATCGGACGGCGGGCGGACGACTACATCGTCAAACCGACGAGTCCCCGGCAGGTGCTCTCGGTCGTGACCCGTCTCCTCGCCGGCCCGGCCCTGCGCCACGAACACATCACGCGCGATTTCTCGCGCCGCTTCGGCGAGTTGCGGGAGCGGGTCTCCACCGCGACGTCGTGGCGGGATTGGGCCGACCTCTACTCGGAGCTCGTCGACTGGGACCTGAGGCTGGAGGAGGCCGGCGAGTCGGGCCTGCGCGAGATCCTCAAGGGGCTGCACACCGAGCTGAGCCGGGGGTTCTGCGACCTCGTGGCGGACCGGTACGGGGAGTGGGTGCACGAGGGCGGCGAGCGGGGGCCGACTCTCTCGGTGGATGTGCTGCCCCGCTTCTTTCGACCGATCCTCGACGAGGACCCGGCGGCGCTGCTCGTCGTGATGGACTGCATGAGGCTGGACCAGTGGCGGGCCGTCCTCCCCATCGTCAGCGAACACTTCGAGATCGAAGAGGCGCTCTACGCGGGCCTCCTGCCGACGGCGACCCCGTTCGCGCGCAACGCGATCTTCGGAGGCATCTTCGCGGACGAACTCGCCGAGCGCCGTCCGGATTGGTGGGAGAGGGGCAGCGAGATCGGCTACAACTCGTTCGAGGACGAGCTCTTCGAGCGGCAGATCCACGAACTGACCGCGTCGCGGATCCCCGTGCACTACGAGAAGATCTTCTCGGCCCAGGAGAGCGAGCCCATGCTGGCGCGGCTCGGCGGCTACCTGTCCTCCCCCTCGGCCACGGCGCTCGTGTTCGGGTTCGTGGACATGCTCACGCATGGGAGGGCGCGGTCGCGCCTGATCTGGGAGATGGCGCAGGACACCAGCGCGCTGCGCTCGCTCACCGTGACCTGGTTCGAGCGTTCGCCGGCGCTGAAGGCGCTGCGGTTGGCTGCGCAACGGGGTGTGCGGGTCCTCCTGACGACGGACCACGGTTCGATCCACTGCAAGCGGCCGGCCACGATCTACGCCGGACGCGATGCGTCGACGAGCCTGCGCTACAAGATCGGCGACGACATGAAGGTCGAGAATCCGGCCGCGGTCATGTCGACTTCGGACGCGGACGAATGGCGCCTGCCTCCCGGCGGGATGAAACAGACCTTCGCCCTCTGTCGCGAGGACTATTTCTTCGTCTATCCGACGAGGCTCCGGGAATACCAGAACCGGTACCGGGACAGCTTCCTGCACGGCGGCGTAAGCCCCGACGAGATGGTGCTTCCGGCCGCGCTGCTCACGCCGCGGTGATTCGATGAACCCGGGCCGGAGCGGCGAGGGCGCATCCTCGTACCGGCGGCTGCTCCGGTTCCTGCGTCCCTATCGGTGGACCTTTCTCGCGAGCCTGGCACTCGGCGTGCTCGCGGCCGGACTCGAGGCGTTCAGCCTCCTCCTTCTCATCCCGTTCCTCCGCTCGCTCTTCGGCATGGGGCCTCCCCTGCCGGGCGGCGGACGGAACGCGGCGGAGCGGTTCATCGACGGGATCGCGGGGGGGTGGCTCGGCCCGGAAGCCGGACTGGACGGGCTGCGGACCGTGTGCGTGCTGGTGCTGGCCGCGCTCCTCCTCAAGAACGTCTGCATCGTCGGGGGGCGGGCCCTCTCGATACGCACGCAGGAGTTTCTCGTCCGCGACGTGCGCAACGCCGTGCACGCGCACCTTCAGCACCTGCCGCTCGCCTTCTTCGAGCGTCGGAAGGTGGGGCAGTTGATCGCGCGCGTGATCACGGACGCCGGGGAGGCGAAGCCCGTCGTGACGGATGCGCTCGCGCAGGCCGTGCGCCAGGTCGCGACCCTCGCGGCCTACGCGGCGGCCCTGTTCGCTCTCTCGTGGAGGCTGGCGCTGATCGCCGTCATCCTGGTGCCGCTCGTGTGGCTCGGTCTGCGGCCGCTGCTCGGACGGCTGCGCGAAAGGTTCCGCCGCACCTGGGATGACCACGGCGAACTCGTCGCGGCGCTGCAGGAATCGCTGGGCGCGGTGCGGCTCGTGAAGTCGAGGGTCGCCGAGGACTTCGAGAAGACACGCTTCCGCCGCCGTTCGGACGCGTTCAGCCGCAAGCGGATCTCCGCGGCGACGACCCGGCACCTCGCCTCGCCCTTCTCCGAGGTGCTCGCATCCGTCGTGGCGCTTGGCCTTGTCTGGATCGGAGCGTCGTTCGTGGGGGGCGGCGGGTCGATCGCTCCCGAGCAGTTCGTCGCCTTCGTGACCATCGCGCTGCGCGCCATCACGCCGGTGAAGGCGTTCGCGCAGTATCCGGCCATCGCCGCGCAGGGACTGGCCGCGGCCGACCGTTTCTTCGAGATCCTCGACCAGGACCCGGAGCCGGCCGGAGGGTCGCGGATCGCAACGGGTCCCGAGCGGGAGATCCGCTACGAGGACGTCAGCTTCGCCTACGAGCCAGGCCGGGCGGCGCTGAGCGGCGTCGACCTCGTCATCCCGCGCGGAACCGTCGTCGCCATCGTCGGGGCGTCGGGGAGCGGGAAGTCCACGCTGGTCGACATGCTGCCCCGGTTCGCGGACCCGCAGGCGGGACGGGTCACCATCGATGGGACGGACATCCGGGAGTGCTCGGTGGACTCCCTCCGCCGGCTCATCGGTCTCGTGGGGCAGGAGGCGGCCCTCTTCCACGACACGGTGGCCGCGAACATCGCCTACGGGGAGGACGCGCCGGATCCGGCGGCGGTCGAGGCGGCGGCGCGGACGGCCGGGGCGCACGGCTTCATCACGGGGCTGCCCGACGGCTACGGCACCGTACTCGGCGATCGCGGCGTGCGTCTGTCGACGGGCCAGCGCCAGCGCATCGGGATCGCGCGGGCCCTCTTCCGCGACCCCCCTATCCTCATCCTGGACGAAGCCACGTCGGCCGTGGATGCCGAGACGGAGACGGCGCTCAGGACGGCGGCGGAGGGCTTTCGCGGCCGCACGGTGATCGTGGTCGCCCACCGGCTCTCAACGGTGCGCGAGGCCGACCGGATCTTCGTCCTCGAGCGCGGGCGGCTTGTGGACGCCGGCCGCCACGACGCGCTCGTCTCCCGCGGCGGGCCGTACCGCCGGCTCTTCGGCCATCAGCTCGAGTGCGTCCCGCAACCGTGACGGACCGGACGGGCCGGCATGGACCGGGCGGCGGCAGACCGCTCGCGGACGCGCTCGTGGACGGCGGAGTCGCCGGCCTGCACCTTGGATTGCGCGCCGCGCCGGAACCGGTGGCGATTGCGGCCGGCCGGGCGCTCGGGACGCTGTGTCGCGACGTTCTCCGCGTGCGTCGCGGCGTCGTCGACTCCCAGCTCGCCGCGAGTTTCCCGGCCGCGACAGCGCATTGGGTGCGCGACACGGCTCGCGCCTGCTACCGACACTTCGGTCGGGAGGCCGCAATCCTCATGGGCCATCCGTCCCGGATCGAGCGAGCGCTGTCTCGCGTCGACGACGAGGCCGGGCTGGGCCCGCGTCTGCGCACGGCGGTCGCGGAGCGGAGCGGCGCCGTGGTCGTCTCCGGGCACCTCGGAAACTGGGAGCTCGGCGGCGCTGCCGTGCGAGCGCTCGGAGTACGCGTGACGACGGTTGTGCAGCGGCAGCGAGGCGCCTCCGGCCGTCGGCTGGGCGAGCTGCGCGCGCGGCTGGGGCTGGAGGTGCTCGACCGCGGCGCGGCGGCGCGGCCCGCACTCGACGCGCTGCGTTCCGGCCGGATCCTCGCCCTCGTGGCCGATCAGCACACCCGCAGCGGCGGCGCCCCGATCGACTTCCTCGGCCGCCCCGCCCGGACGTCGCTCGCCCCGGCGCGTTTGTGTCTCGCGGCCGATGTCCCTCTCTTCTTCGCGGCCCTCGTTCGAGACCCATCGGGGTACAGGATCGTCCATGAAGAGATCGACGGCGGTCGAACGGGCGCCGGCGGCGATCCGATCGAGATCACGAGGGGGTGGGTTCGGGTGTTGGAGAGGGAGATCGAACAGCGACCGGAGCAGTACTTCTGGTTCCACCGGCGCTGGAAGCCGGTGGCGCAACTCGGAGAGAGCGCGTGATTCACATCGGGATTCCGGTTCACAACGAGCGCGAGACCATCGGTCCGCTGCTGTGGCGCATCCGCGAACTGCTCTACGGCGAGCGGCGGCAGTTTCACGTGCTCGTCTGCGACGATGCCTCGGAGGACGGGACGGACGAGGCGCTCGAGCGGTATCCGCGGGTGCTCCCGCTGACCGTGCTCCGCAACGAGGAGCGGCG
Organism: Candidatus Palauibacter polyketidifaciens; assembly: GCF_947581785.1. NCBI lineage: Bacteria > Pseudomonadati > Gemmatimonadota > Gemmatimonadia > Candidatus Palauibacterales > Candidatus Palauibacteraceae > Candidatus Palauibacter > Candidatus Palauibacter polyketidifaciens. Next base: position 10,689 of record NZ_CANPVO010000021.1, read on the forward strand.
GGGCTACGCCGCGAGCCTCGACCGGCTGATCCGGGCGACGCTTCGCCGCTCGGACTATCCGCGCCGCGACGCTTTCGTCTCCATGCAGGGCGATTTCTCCGATCCGCCCGAGCGCTTGCCGGAGATGCTTCGCCGCTTCGAAGGCGGTGCCGATCTCGTCACGGTCGCGCGTGGTGATGCGGAACCCTTCGCCCGGCGTCTGACCCGGGCCGGCGGCCGGCTCTGCGCCCGTCCGCTGCTGTCGGCTCCAGCCGTGACGGACCCTTATGCTTCTCTTCGGTTATATAGGTTGTTCGCTCTGGAACGCGCTGTCGCCGCCGGCGATGGGCCGCTGCTGCCGTACGGAGGCTGGGCCGCCAACGCCGCGCTGCTCCTGCAGGTGTGGCCGTTCGTACGAAGATTCGAGGAGATTCCGCATGATCCGCACCCCCTTCGCCGATACCGCGACGCCCGCTTCCGGGCCGGCGAGCAACTCCGGCAGCTGTTCGCCGCCGGCCGGGACCGCGCCCTGCGCGAGATCGGCCGGCAGATCGCCGAGGCGGCCTGACATGCGGAGACGAAAGCTGCGCCGCGGTGCCGTAGCGTGTCTCGCGCTCCTCGCCCCGTCGCTTTCGGGTGCACCCGACCTCGCGGGGCAGAGCAACCCGGGCGACGTGGCCGATGACCTCTTCTCCGAGAGCTGGCCGTTCGAGATCGGGGAGACCTCCGAGTACGCCGTGCTGTTCGGGCCCGTGAACTTCGGGCGCATGCACCTCCGCGTCGAAGCCCAGGATACGATCCGCGGCACGCCGGCGTACCGGCTCTCGATGGAGATGAAGGGGAGCATTCCTTTCTACAGGATGGACGACCGCACGGTGAGCTGGCTCGCCCCCGATCCCTACCGGTCGCTTCGCTTCGAAGAGAACCTCCGGCAGGGAGGGTATCGCAGACAGCGCCGCTGGGAGCTGGATCACGAGGCCCTCGCCGCCACGAGGCAGGACTGGAACGAGGAGGCCGAGGCCTATCTTCCGCACCGCCGGCAGCGGGATCTTCCCATGCCCCCGGGCGCGCTCGACGAGATCTCCTATCTCTACCTGATCCGGACCCTCCCGCTGGAGATCGGCCGGACCTACGAGTTCGACCGTTACTTCGAGGAGGACGGCAATCCCGTCGTCGTCGAGGTCCTGCGCCGCGAGCGCGTGCGTGTGCCGGCGGGGACGTTCAACACGATCGTCCTGCGTCCGACCATTCAGACCGACGGCCTGTTCGGAGAGGAAGGACGGGCCGAGGTCTTCATCTCGGACGATGACCGTCGCCTCATCGTGCAGATCAGGAGCCGCATGAAGATCGGTGGAGTGGACATGTACCTTCGCGACTTCGAGCGGAACGAAGCGGAGACCGATCGCTGACGTTCGAAACGTTTCCGGTCGAGCGACCGCCGCGACAGTGCGGCACTCCCTTTTTGCCCTGGTGCATCCTAAGTTGGTCTCGACACCCGTAAAGCGACGACGACCAGCAGGAGGTGCCTTGAGCAAAGGAAATCATGTGCCGAATTCAAGTGACAGGGCCCGCGACGAGTTGTTCAGCCACATCCGCCGCTGTGGTGTGCTCGACGCGGAAGAAGAGCAGCGGCAAGAGTGGTTCGACGATACGATTCAGTACCTCGGAGAGCGGTATCCGGAGCTGACGCCGGCCGAGTTGTCTGTGCTGCGCACCATCGGCGAGCGGTACTGTGCCCCGGCGATCCCGCACGGGGGCGCGGCTCGGCAGTCAGAGCAGGAAGCCCCGGTTTAGCCCGATCCAGGACCACCGGCGAGGTAACGAGGTAACGTAGCCTGAACGAACCCCCGCCCCCGGACAGACCGGGAGCCACACCATCTACTGGTCGGACCGCTGAATGGACCTCGGACTCGCTCTGAGGCTCGGCGCGGTCCTCGCGCTCGTAGCGGCGAACGCCTTCTTCGTTGCGGCGGAGTTTGCGCTCGTCAGCGCGCGCCGCACCCGCATCGACGAACTGGCCGATGCCGGCGACCGTCTCGCCCGCGTCGTCCGCCGGGCGCAGGACAATCTCGACCGCGCCATCTCCGGTACACAGCTCGGGATCACGCTCGCGTCGCTCGGCCTTGGCTGGATCGGCGAGCCGGCGCTCGCGCGCTCCATCGAGCCTCTCTTCGGCGCGCTGGGCTTCGCCGCGGGGCCGGTGGCTCTCCACACGACGGCCCTCGTCGTCGCCTTCATCCTCATCACCTACCTCCACATCGTACTCGGCGAACTCGCGCCGAAGACGGTCGCGCTCCTGCGCCCGGAGACGGTAAGTCGCTATCTCGCCGGCCCTCTCCTCGCCTTCAACCGCGTCGCGACGCCGGCGATCTGGCTGCTCGATGGCTCGGCCCGGCTGTTCCTGCGGATGATCCGCGCCCCCGTGGGTGACACGCACGGCGTCGAACATGCCCACAGCCCGGACGAGATCGAAGTGCTCGTGCGGCAGAGTCTGCGCGAAGGAATGGTGGAGAAGGACGAACAGGCGATGATCGAAGGCGTGTTCGATCTCACGCATACCGTCGTCCGGGAGGTGATGACGCCGCGGCCGGACATCGTCGCCGTCGGGGCCGGGGATCCGGCCAAGGTCATCCTGGAGGTCGCGGCGGAGTCGGGACATTCGCGTCTCCCCGTCACCGACGAATCGCTGGACGACATCGTCGGCATCATCGTCGTGAAGGACCTGCTCGCGGAAGTCCTCGCGGAGCGTCCGACGGGACTCGTCGCGCGGGACGTGATGCGCGAGGCCCTCTTCGTCCCCGAGTCGAAGGCGGTCGACGACCTGCTGGCGGAAATGCGGGCCCGGAAGACGCACATGGCCGTCGTCGTCGACGAGTTCGGCGGCACGGACGGCATCGCCACGCTGGAGGACCTGCTCGAGGAGATCGTCGGCGAAATCTACGACGAGCACGACGAAGCGGAGGCGGGGCTGGAGGTCGGACCCGATGGGTCGGTCGGACTCGATGGCGGGGTCTCGTTCGCGGATCTGCTCGCGGGCCTGGAACTCGATGATCTCGACGAGGACGAGGAATACGACACCGTGGCCGGCTACGTGATCGGCACGCTGGGCCGAATCCCGGAGCCGGGCGACCGGGTTCCGCTGGGAAATGCGCGGCTGGAGGTCGCGGAACTCGTCGAACGGCGAATCACGCGGCTCACCCTGCACGGCGTGGACGAGAAGACGGTGGCGCGACTGTACGAAGCCCTCGAATCGTGAATGCAGCCGCGCCCGAACTTGCTGGCACGGGCATCGCGTCCGAAATTGGAAGCGCGTCCTTCAACGAAAGGCTCCGCTCTGGCTCGCCGAACACGGTCGGAAGGGTTCCTGACTTGAGGTTCCGGCTTTGAACCTCTCCGACTCCTGGAACTACGAGCAGTTCGACGCCGAAGCGCAACGGCTGTACGAAGCCGGCGACTTCGATCAGGCGCTTGGCCTCCTGAAGGAGGCCCTCACCCGTTATCCCGACTCGGTCGAACTCCTCGTCTCACTCGGATACACGCGTCTCGCCAGAGAGGAATATGCCTGGGCCCGCGCGGCCTTCGACGGCGTCCTCGGGATGGATCCGGAACACGAGGAAGCGCTGGCCGGCCTGGGAGACGTCCTGCTGAAGCTGGGGGAACGCGCGGCGGCCTTCCAGATCTTTGAAGGCCTCATCGCGCTGGGGTACGATCGGGACGTGGAACTCATGCTCTGCGTGGGCCGCAGCCTGCTGCGCGAGGGTCTCCTGCGCCGGGCGGAGCGATTCTTCCGGCTTGCCCTCGCCGCCGATCGTGAGAGCCCGGACGCCGCGCTGGACCTCGCCTTCACCTTCTACCGTGACGGCGACACCGAGGGGGCGCTGTTCTGGAGCCGCGAGGCGGTGCGCCTGGATCCCCGTTTCGCGGAGGCCCGCGCGCTCTACGGCAACGTCCTCTACGAACGCGGCGATTTTCAGGGGGCGCTCGCGCAGCTGGCGACGATCCCGGTGACGGACCTGGCGGACCCGATCGTCGCGTGGCGGGTCGTCGACCTCAAGCGGCGACTCGAAGACCTGCCATCGGACGCCGAGGAGCTGCGGCCCTACCTGCTGGCGCTGGAGGAACTGGCGCCGGAACCGAGTCCGGAGGAACGCCTGCTGGCCGAGGTCGAAGCCCGGGCGAACGGGTTGACGGCCGGACCGGGCACAGGCCAGCTCGATCTCTTCGGCCGCCCCCCCGACGCATCGGCGGTGGAGGTACACCGCGTGCGGGCCCCGAACGGGGTGGTGTACGAAGGAGACTGGGATGGGATCGTGCGGGCCATGCGCAACGGGTCCGAGGAGCCCGGCGTCTCGCTGGCGGACTTCATGCGCAACGAGGCGATGCGGCTCCAGGCGCTGACCGGCATCGCCGTGTCCTGGCAGACCGCGCGCGCCTTCCTCGAGGACTCGGCACGGGTCGGCGCGCTCGAGATCGAACGTTAGTCGCCGGGCGCCGGGCTGACGTGAAAGCTTCGCTGCGCATCGCCGTCATCGGCGGCGACGGGATCGGACCCGAAGTCACCCGCGAAGCGTGTCGCGTGCTTCGGGCGGCGGCCGCGAAGGGTCTCTCCGACCTCGAACTCACACACTTTCCGCACGGCGCGGATCACTACCTCGCCACCGGAGAGACGCTGTCGGAGCAGACCTTCGAGTCTCTGAGGGATGACTTCGATGCGATTCTCTTCGGCGCCGTGGGAGATCCGCGCGTGCCCGATGGACGTCACGCGCGCGACCTCCTCCTCGGACTGCGGGTGCGGCTGGACCTCTTCCTCAATCGCCGGCCGCTCCGGCTGCGCGCCCCGGAGTTGTCGCCGCTGAGGTCCGCGGACTCGGCGCCCATCGACTTCGAGATCTTCCGGGAAAACACGGAAGGCCTATACGTGGGCATCGGCCGGGTCGAACATGAGGGCACGCCCGATGAAGTCGCGGTGTCCGAGTCGGTCGCGAGCCGGTTCGGGGTCGAGCGCATCGTGCGGCGTGCGTTCGGGCACGCCGCTCCCCGGGGACTGCGCGTCACGCTCGCGGACAAGGCGAACGCGGTGCCGCACATGTTCGGCCTCTGGCGCCGCGTGTTCGCGGAGGTCGCCGCCGGATACCCGGGGGTGGAGTCGGAGATGCGCTACGTGGACGCGCTCGCGATGGAGATGATCCGGGTGCCGGAACGGTTCGGCGTCATCGTCACGTCGAACCTGCTCGGCGACATTCTCTCCGACCTGGGTGCCGAGATCGTCGGCGGGCCGGGGCTCGCGCCCTCCGCCAACGTGAACCCGGGCGCGCATGGACTGTATGAACCCGTGCACGGCAGCGCGCCGGACATCGTCGGGACGGGACGGGCGAATCCGATGGCCGCGGTGCTCAGCGCCGCGCTCCTCCTGCGGGATCACGGGGCGGTCGATGCGGCCGACGCGGTCGAGGCGGCCGTGGATGCGGCGCTGGCTTCCGGCGTGCGGACCCCGGACCTCGGAGGAAGCGCGACGACGTCGCAGGTCGGAAACTGGCTCGCGAAGCGGGTGGGCGGGGCTGATACGCCAGCGTAGTGCTACGTTCCATGCGCGGACCGGTCATCGGCCCCGCGCGGCCAACGGGCGGTGTCGGCGGAGCCGCATTCATGGCATTCATACATGACACGGATCCGGTCGGACGACCGGAAAGAGATGGAAGGACACTGCGAAGATGAGCGACAAGAACGGCAACGGGACGGTGTTTCTCTCCGCGGCGCGGACCGCCATGGGCGCGTTCGGCGGCAGCCTCAAGGACTACTCGGCCGTGGACCTGGGCGTCGTCGCCTCGGAAGCGGCGATCGAGCGCTCGGAAGCCGAGCCCGGCGACTTCGGACACGTCGTGATGGGGAATGTGATGCAGACGTCGGCCGATGCGATCTATCTCGCGCGGCACGTGGGACTGCGCGCGGGGCTGCCGATCGAGACCCCGGCCGTCACCGTGAACCGCCTGTGCGGCTCGGGCTTTCAGGCCGTGATCGATGGCTCGCAGGAGATCGAACTGGGGGAGAGCGACGTCTGCCTGGTGGGCGGCGCCGAATCCATGAGTCAGGCGCCGCATATCGTGCGCGGGGCCCGCTGGGGTCTGAGGCTGGGTCCGGCGCCGAAGTTCGAGGATTCGCTTTGGGAGGCGCTCACGGATCCCTACTGCGGTTTCTCGATGGCGCAGACGGCGGAGAATCTCGCGGAGGACTACGGGATCTCGCGCTCGGAAGCCGACGAGGTGGCGGTGCGCAGCCAGCGGCTGGCGGCGGAGGCCTGGGAGGGCGGCCGCTACAGGGACGAGGTCGTGCCGATGATGGTGGGAAGGAAGGGAAGGGAAACGTCGTTCGAGCGGGATGAGCACCTCCGTCCCGACACGACCGTCGAAGGGCTTTCGAAGCTCCGGCCGTACTTCAAGCAGGACGGCCTCGTCACCGCCGGCAACGCGAGCGGGATCGGGGATGGGGCGGCGGCGCTCGTGCTCGCGGGCAGCGACTACGCCGCGGCGCACGGCCTGGAGCCGGCCGGCCGCCTCGTGTCCTACGCCGTGGCCGGCGTGCCCCCCCACATCATGGGCATCGGGCCCGCGCCCGCCTCGCGCGCCGCACTCGAGAAGGCCGGCCTCACCCTCGATGACATCGATCTCGTCGAAGTGAACGAGGCGTTCGCGCCGCAGTACCTGGCGGTCGAGCGCGAACTCGGTCTCGACCGCGACAAGGTGAACGTGGACGGCGGGGCGATCGCGCTGAGCCATCCGCTCGGCATGACGGGGGCGCGGATCACCGGCCATCTGCTCCATGAGCTGCGGCGGCGGGGCGGCGGACTCGGACTCGGGGCCGCCTGCATCGGCGGCGGACAGGGCGCGGCCATCGTCGTGGAGGTCGACGCCTAGCATGTCCTGATTCGGAGTCGGTGCGACGGGTTCACCGGCCCGGCTCGGCCACGAGCAGCAGGAGGGAGCGAACATGGATCCTCTGTTCTTCATTCTCGCCGGGGCGGGCGCGCTCGCGCTGGCCACGAGTCTTCGCATCCTGAAGGAATACGAACGGGCCGTCGTTTTCCGACTCGGCCGTGCACGTCCGACCCGCGGGCCGGGGCTCATCTTCCTCGTCCCGTTCGGCGTCGAGCGCATGGAGCGGGTGAGCCTGCGGATCATCGCCATGGACATCCCGCCGCAGGACGTCATCACGCGGGACAATGTGTCGGTGAAGGTCAACGCGGTCCTCTATTTCCGCGTCGCGAACCCGAAACGGGCCATCCTCGAGATCGAGGACTATCTCTTCGCCACCTCGCAGCTTGCCCAGACGACGCTGCGCTCGGTCATCGGGCAGGCGGAACTGGACGAAGTCCTCGCGGAGCGGGAGAAGTTCAACCAGATCCTGCGCGACATCATCGACCAGGGGACGGACGCCTGGGGGATCGATGTCACGGGCGTCGAGGTGAAGGACGTGGACCTGCCGAACGAGATGAAGCGCGCGATCGCGCGGCAGGCGGAGGCGGAACGCGAGCGGCGCGCAAAGGTGATCAACGCGCAGGGCGAACTGCAGGCGGCGTCGAACCTGCGGGACGCGGCGCGCCAGCTGAGCGAATACCCCGCCTCGCTGCAACTGCGCTTCCTGCAGACGGCGACGGAGATCGCGGCGGAGAACAATTCGACGACGCTCTTCCCGCTGCCGGTGGAGCTCGGGCCGTTGGCGGGTCTGTTCAAGGGATTTGCGACGGCGTCGGGCGATGCGGCGGGGGCTGACACCACGCAGGCGGCTGATGCGGCGCCCGCTCCGGTCGACGAACGCGCGCTCGAAGGCTCGGAAGGAGCGCCGCGGCTGCCCCGCGCGGAGGCCGCGGAGGACGTGCCGGAGGCGTCGGGCGAAGCGGAGGCGGTGACGAGGGAGCGCGATGCCGCCGGCTGACGACAGTCGCGACAGTCCAGGCGGCTCCGGTCCTCCGGAACGCCGTCCGTCGCTCCCCCAAACGGTCACGCAGGAGCAACTCGAACGCGTGATCCGACGGGCATCGGACCTCCAGTTCCGCAGCTCCACCCCGGTCGGCGGGGAGCTCGGGGCGGGCGACGTCGTCCAGATCGGAGCGGAAGTCGGGCTCGAGGAACGCTACGTCCGGCAGGCGCTGGCTGAGATCGAGGCCGCCTCGCTGATCCCCGATGCGCCGTCGGACGAGGGACTCGCCCGCCGGATCGTCGGTCCGGCGATCGTGAGCACGAGCCGGGTCGTCCCCGGAAGTCCGGCGGATGTGGAGGCGAATCTCGAATCGTACCTGCGCGAAGAGGAACTCCTCCGCCAGGTACGCTCGCGGCCTGGCGGATCGCTCTGGGAGCCAGGGACCGGCCTCGTCAGCCAGGTGCGGCGCGCGATGGATGTCGGCGGCCGACGGTACACGCTCGCGAAGTCGCGTAACCTCCAGGTCAGCGTGGAAGCGCTGGAAAGCGGGTGGTCGCTTGTCACGCTGACGGCCGACATCGGTAACATGAGGGCGGAACGGCTCGGTGGCTGGTTCGGGGGAATGGGGCTGGGCGGGGCGGCCGGCGGGTTCGGCCTGTTCATGGCGACGGGAGGCGGTGTCCTGCCGCTCCTTGGAGGACTGGCGATCTTCTCGGGCTTCACGGCTGTCGCGGCGGTTTCCGCGCGGGCCGACATGCGGAAGGTCAGGCAGCGGATGGAACTCGCGCTTCAGGGTCTTCTCGACCGACTCGAACGCGGAGAGAACCTCCGCAGCGCGGAGGAACCGTGGCACCGGAAGCTTCTGCGCTGATGGGCGCGGGTTTCCGCGCGCCGAGACACGAACGGATACCCAACACACGAACGGACACAGAGGGAGTGGACATTGACTGAGATTCGGAAGGTCGGGGTCGTCGGGGCGGGACTGATGGGGAGCGGGATCGCGCAGGTCAGCGCGGCGGCCGGCTATGAGACGCTCGTGCGGGAGGTGGAGCAGGGATTCCTCGACCGAGGGATGGCCGGGATCCGTAAGACCCTCGACCGAGCCGTCCAGAAGGAGAAGCTCGGTGCGACGGACCGGGACGCGACGATGGCCCGTCTTCACCCGACGCTTGAACTGGCGGACCTGGCGGAGTGCGACCTCGTCATCGAGGCGATCACCGAGAACCTCGGCGCGAAACACGCGCTTTTCGGCGAACTCGGCGGACTGTGCGCGGCGGAGACGATCTTCGCCTCCAACACGTCGAGCCTGTCCATCACCGAACTCGCCGCGGAGACGGATCGCCCGGAACGCTTCGTCGGTCTCCATTTCTTCAGCCCCGTGCCGGTCATGCCTCTGGTGGAGGTCGTCCGCTGCGGGCAGACGGCGGAAGCGACGTTCGAGGCCGCCTTCGCGTTCGCCGGATCGCTCGGGAAGAGCCCGATCGCCTGCGGCGACAACACCGGTTTCGTGGTGAACCGGCTGCTCGTTCCCTACATGCTCGACGCGATCCGCGCGTACGAGGCCGGGGTCGCGTCGATCCCGGACATCGACAAGGGGCTGCGTCTGGGTTGCGGATACCCGATGGGCCCGTTCACGCTGGGCGACTTCGTGGGGCTCGACACGCTGTACCACATCACGGGGATCATGTACAACGAGTACAAGGAGGCGCGCTTCGCCTCTCCCCCCCTCCTGCGCCGCATGTATCTGGCCGGATACCACGGCCGGAAGACGGGGAAGGGCTTCTACGACTACAGCGGCGACGAACCGGTCGTATCCAGCTTCGTGCTGTAGCGGAGGCCGTCGGACATATTCCGGCGGGTCATCCCCGGCGAAGACGCCTCCGGGCTATTCGCGGAAGCGGATCTGAACGCCCAGCGCGTCGCCGGCGATCAGCGGCCGGATCCGGACTCGGGCGGGCGGGGACGATCCGGAGGCCGACGCGCGCTCGACGCGGAGCCAGCCCGCGGCGGCGCTCGTCGCGCGGCCTCCGACCCACCAGCCGATGAAGCCGCCGACCACCACGTCGGACAGCCAGTGCCGGTCTCCGTAGACCCGGGCGAGTCCCGTACCCGCGGCCGCCACGTAGAAGGGAATGGCCCACCCGCCGTCGGTGACCTCGTCGACCGCGGCGGCGATGGCGAAGGCGTAGGCCGTGTGCCCGGATCCAAGGGAGGCGTTGCCCCGGAATGGATCGAAGTGCAGGACACCCCTCTCGGCTCTCGGGCGGCTTCGTCCCAGCGTCCAGTTGAGGACGGTGTTCGACATCGAGCCGGCGAAGACCCCGAAGAAGGCCGACGTCGCCCGCCGGACTCCCCGTTCCCCGTCCAGTGCGACCCCCAGCAGAACTCCGCCCCCGGCGAGAAGGGGCGCGGTTCGCTTCCAGTCGCCGTACGTGTGGCCGCCCTCGGCGAGGTCGCGTCCCAGCGTTCCCTGATGGTCCAGCGCCAGATCCCGGACGGTCTCGTCGAGGAGGAAGGCGCCTCCGAGTACGCCCGCCGCGAGGGCGAACTCCCGCCCGCTGCGGCTCGCGCCGGACGTCTGCGCGTCAGGAGGCGCTTCTGCCGCCTGAGCGGCGAGATGGGCCGGTGACAGGAACCATGCAAGTCCGAGCGAGGCGACAGCCCCTCGCAGGGCCCTGTTTCGCGCGATCGGGCGGCTTGCGCCGCTGCAGCCGAAGCGTGTCATGGACGACTTCGAAGCTGCCTGCCCGGAGGCTCGCGGGCAACCGCCCGGCGCCGCCTTCGGGGCGACGTCTCCAACGGGCAAATTTCCTTGCGATACAAGGGTTTTCGCCGTATTTTGCGGACCTGTGACGAAGACACCGGAGGCACCGTCTATCCGCCAGCCTGAGGCGTCTTCCGCGCCCTTCCTCAGGCGCCTGATCCTTCGCGACTACCGCAACTTCGAACGGCTCGAATGCGAGTTCCCCGAGGCCGGCGTCGCGATCATCGGGCCCAACGGATCGGGCAAGACGAACCTCCTCGAGGCGATCTACTACCTCGAGGTCTTTCGGTCCTTTCGAGGCGTGCGGGACCAGGCGATCGTGCGGTTCGGACAGACGGTGTTTCGGGTGGAAGGCGAGGTTGAGGGGGGGATGTCCGTGGCGGCGGCCTACGACCGGTCGCAACGGATCAAGAAGGTCGAGGTCGACGCGCTCGAAGTGGAGCGGGTTTCGGCCGGGATCGGCTCGGTGGGGGTCGCGGCGTTTCGCCTCGACGACGCCGAGATCGTGCGTGGAGGGCCGACGCTGCGGCGTCGCTTCCTCGACGTCGCGCTCTCGGTGGGCGTGCCGGGCTACCTCCCGGCGCTGCAGCGCTACCGGGGCCTTCTGTCGCAACGGAACGAAGCGCTTCGGCGCGGCCGGTCGAACGACGAGATCGAAGCCTGGACGGAAGGGTTGATCGAGGCGGGTGGAATTCTCACGGAAGGGCGGGCGGAGTGGGTGTTGGAGGGGGCGGAGCGATACGCCGATTTCTACGCGCGGATCTCGGGAGGAGACCGTGCGGGACTTCGGTATTCGGCGTCGGTCGCATCGGACGACGGGGCGGAGGGCCCGGAGGGAGCCGGCTCGTGGGAGGACCGCTTTCGGCACGCGCTGGAGAGGACCGGAGAACGTGAGCGTCGCCAGGGGATGACCATCGTGGGCCCGCACCGCGATGAGATCAGGTTCGAGGTCGAGGCGCCGGAGGGCCCTCGCGACCTCCGGAGCTACGGGTCGAGCGGACAGCAGCGCACGGCCGCGCTCGCCCTGCGCCTGCTCGAAGCGGACCGGCTCAGGGAACGGCTTGGCCGCGAGCCGCTGTACCTCCTCGACGACGTGTTCGCGGAGCTCGACGAGGGGCGCTCGGGCCGGCTGTTCCGCCTCTTCGAGTCCGAGCGGGGCGGGCAGGTGATTCTCACGGCGCCCAAGTCCGGTGACGTGGGGCTGATGGGTGGGAAGCTCGCGCGCTGGCGCCTGCGCAACGGACGACTCATCGCATGAGCGGCACGGCCTCGCCGGCGATGCCTCGCGGCAAGGCGCGACGCCGCGACGCGAGACGTGGCGAGCGGCATCCCGAACCCGTCGGGGGCGTGCTCGCGGAGCTGCTCGATCGCATGGGGATCCGCGAGCGGGTGGAGCGCAGCGCTACGGCGGCGCGCTGGGAGCGGGTCGTGGGTCCGCACATCGCGCGCGTCACGAAGGTTGGCGGGATCAAGGGCGGGACGGTGTTCATCGAAGTGGCCGGTGCGGCCTGGATGACGGAACTGAACATGATGAGGCGAAAGTTGCTGGGCCGTCTGAACAGGGATCGCACCCGCGGCCGGATCGAACGGATCGTGTTCGTGCAGTCCGGGGAACCGTCGCCGACCGCGACGCGACCCGGCCGAACCGAGAAGGGGAGGGGTTGATGGCGAAGTCGACGGCGGGCGGGAAGCCCGTGGAAGATAAGGACGGTAACTCGGACTATACCGCGCGGCAGATCCATGTCCTCAAGGGGCTGGAGGCCGTGCGGAAGCGTCCGGGGATGTACATCGGGTCCACCTCGGGGCGGGGGTTGCACCACCTCGTCTACGAAGTCGTCGACAACTCGATCGACGAGGCGATGGCGGGACATTGTTCCGGGATCGAGGTCACGATCGGGAAGGACCAGTCGATTCGGGTCGTCGACGACGGGCGCGGCATCCCCGTGGACCTTCACCCGACCGAGAAGGTGCCGGGGGTCGAACTCGCCCTCACGACGCTCCACGCGGGCGGAAAGTTCGACAAGTCGAGCTACAAGGTGTCCGGCGGGCTGCACGGCGTGGGCGTTTCCGTCGTGAACGCGCTCTCCGAGTGGCTGCAGGTCGAGGTCCGCCGCGACGGCCACGAGTGGACGCAGCGCTACGAGCGCGGGGTCAGCCAGGGGAAGCTCGCGAAGGGGCGGAAGACGAAGGACACCGGAACCACCGTCACCTTCCGGCCCGACCCCGAGGTCTTCAAGGGGCTCGGGGACACGCTCGAATACAGCTTCGACACGCTCGCCAGCCGGCTCCGGGAACTCGCCTACCTGAACCGGGGCGTACGGATCTCGATCGTCGATCAGCGGAAGGAGGATCTGCGCCGCGACTTCCACTTCGAGGGAGGGATCGCGCAGTTCGTCGAGTATCTGCTGGGGAACAAGACGCCGCTTCACGCGGACGTGATCTCTGTGTCGGGCGCGCAGGACGACACCGAGTTCGAACTCGCGATGCAGTACACGGACGCCTACAGCGAGAACACGTTCACCTTCGTGAACAACATCAACACGCACGAAGGCGGGACGCACCTGTCGGGCTTCAAGGGCGCCCTCACGCGGACCATCAACAACTACGCGCAGCGGAACAACATCCTCAAGAAAGCCGACCCCACGCTGAGCGGAGACGACGTGCGCGAAGGACTCGTCGCCGTGCTCTCCGTCAAGGTCATGGAGCCCCAGTTCGAGGGGCAGACCAAGACGAAGCTGGGGAACAGCGAGGTGCGCGGGATCGTCGAGAGCCTCGTCAACGACCGGCTGGGGACGTGGCTGGAGGAGAACCCCGCGCCATCCCGGAAGATCATCGAGAAGGCGGTCCAGGCCTCCCGGGCGCGGGAGGCGGCGCGAAAGGCGCGGGATCTGACGCGCAAGAAGTCGGCGCTCGAGACCGGCATCCTGCCCGGGAAGCTGGCGGACTGCTCGATCACGGACCCGGAGATCGCGGAACTCTACCTGGTGGAGGGAGACAGCGCGGGCGGGAGCGCGAAGATGGGACGCGACCGCAACTACCAGGCCATCCTCCCACTGCGCGGGAAGATCCTCAACGTGGAGAAGGCGCGCATCGACAAGATCCTCTCGAACGAGGAGATCCGGGCGATGATCACGGCCATCGGAACCGGCATCGAGGGGGAGTTCGACCTCTCGCAGGCGCGGTACCGGAAGGTCGTGATCATGACGGACGCCGATGTGGACGGCGCCCATATCCGCACGCTGCTCCTGACCTTCTTCTTCCGGAAGATGAAGCAGCTCATCGAGGCCGGATACATCTACATCGCGCAGCCGCCGCTGTACCGCGTGTGGAAGGGGAAGACAGAGTTCTACTGCTACAACGAAGCGGAGCGCGTCGCCGCCCAGGCGAGGCTCGACAACGGCAAGGGGAACACCTCGCTGCAGCGCTACAAGGGGCTGGGCGAGATGAACGCCGATCAGCTGTGGCAGACCACGATGAACCCGGAGAAGCGCACGCTGCTCCAGGTGAGGATCGACGAAGCCGCGGAGGCGGACCGGCTCTTCGATACTCTCATGGGCGAGAACGTCGAGCCGCGCCGCGACTTCATCGAGCAGAATGCCCGCTACGTACGTAATCTCGACGTCTGAAGCTCCTCCCGGTCCGCTGCTCGTCGCCGGACCGCGCGGGTTTGATGGCCCGTTGATGCCCGCACCGATCCTTGTGCCAGAGAGGGCGGCAGGGCGTCGCCCTCCGGGATCTCTTAGGGGAGGTGGATGATGATGAGGACGAGGAGAAGCACGAGAACGGCGGGGCCGCTCGCCGCGGCGTGGGTCTTCGCGGGGGCCCTGGCGCTCTCGCTGGCGCAGCCGTCCGAGGCCGCCGCGCAGAGCGAGTGTGGGGGGTACATCTCGGGAGGCCCGAACAATCCGGCGAGTGGAACGCTGGTGGGCTCCAGTCGCGTTACGCTCAGCCTGGGCGCCGGCGCCGGGGTCGAGCGCCTGGGCTTGAACCTCGGGCTCAACGGCGGCATCACGGTGAGCTTCAATGTCGGCACCTACCGGATGCACAATGGCGGTGCCCGGAGTTTCCGGTGCGATAACTACACGGAGTGGGACCTCCAGTGACCCGCGCGCGCGGAGTCAACGGTTCGAGGTCGCGTCCCTCGGGGGCTGCGTATTCGGCCGCGAACCGTCCCCGGCCACCGAGTTCCGCTCGGTGGCCGGGGACTGCGGCACGCACCGTCGCGCTGGGCCTGGTGGGCGCCTTCGGTCTTTCGGGATGTAACGAGGACCCGGACGCCGGCGACGATGGACGGACCTATTTCAGTGAAAGCACCACTCAGGCCTACGAAATCGGATTACCTGAAGCCCGTCTCGGCCCACTGGACGAACGCGTGAGCTTCGGCTCGATCGCCGATATACTGGCCACGCCGAGCGGCTACTTCGTCGCCGACGGGCTCGACCCGCGGATCGTTCTTCTCGACCGGAACCTCGACCCGGTGCGGATCGTCGGCAGAGAGGGGGAGGGACCGGGAGAATACAAGTTCCCGAGTCGACTGGCCCGGGCCGATGACAGGATTCTGGCCCTCGATGGCGGGAACGGGCGAGTCGCGTATCTGACCCTCGAGGGCGATTTCGTGGCCAGCCAGCGGATTCCCGGCTTCGCAAGCGCGGTCGCCCTGCATCCGGAACTTGGGCTGCTCGTCGCGGGCAGCGAGTTTCCGGACCACTATCTGGCGCGGGTTACGGCGCAGGGGGATGCGGCGTTCGGGCGGATCCCGGAGGAGTTGCGCGTCGACGCCGGCGGATTGTTCCGCTGGCCTGTGGATCTGGTCACGGTCACGGCCGATGGCATGATCCATGTCCTCGATGCGGACCAACTCGCACTCGTGAGCTTTCGGCCCGACGGAGCGCTCGCGAGCGTCACCTTCCTGCCAAGAGACATGCGGGCCCGCGAATTGGAGAGCGCTCGGGAGACCGACGAGGTATTCGGAGGGCCGACCCGGGTCCTCGGCACGCAGATGGTGACCACCCTCCGACCTCTCCAGGACGGTCGACTGTTTGCCGGGATCACGTCTGTGCGTCCGGACAGTGCGACTACGAAGGGTCTCGTGCTGGACCTGAAGCGTCTCGAGGCGATCCCTCTGATCTTCCCCGCCGACCGCGACCGACAATCGGCGCGGGGCGCTCGCGTTTACTTGGAGGGACTGGATCGGGCGATGGTCAACCCTATGGCGACTGCGAGCCTTGAAACCGCGCCGGTCGAGCTGGTAGCACGGGACTGATGATGGCCCGTTGATGGCCCCCCGGATCCTAATGTCGGAGAGGGGCGGCAGGGTGTCGCCCTCCTGGACCAATCGGGGGAGGTGGATGATGATGAGGAAGAAGAGAAACTCGTGTGCGATGGGGCCACGCGCGGCGGCACGGATTTTCGCGGGGGGCCTGGCGCTCTCGCTCGTCCAGCCGTCGGAGGCTGCGGCGCAGAGCGCGTGTGGGAAGTACATCTCGGGAGGTCCGGACTATCCAGCGTCCGGGACACTGCTGGGCTCCCAGGGGTTCTCCTTCGATTTGGGCTTCGGTTTTCGCCTGACGTTCAGTGTTGGCACGTACAGGATGCATGACGGATCCAACCTCCACGTCTCGTGTGGCTTCTGGTGAGCCGCGTGCGCGGCGTGACCGGTTCGAGGCGGCGTTCCCCGCAGGTTGAGGTTACGGCCGCGCACCGTCCCCGGCCGCCGAGTGCCGCTCGGTGGCTGGGGATGAACTCACGGTGTTGCCTTCCACTCGGACCTCGTCGGACTGAATCGAGCGGTGCTCAGAGCCTTCGGGAGTTAATGGACTTGAAACCGCGCGGATCGCCTGTAGCCTGGGATCCATGACCGCACCCGCCTTGATCGCGATCGACCAGGGAACGACCTCCACGCGCGCCGTCGCGTTCGATCTCGAGGGGACGGGGGTCGTCAGCGCTCAGCGCGAGTTGCCTCAGAGTTACCCGAGGCCGGGGAGGGTGGAGCACGATCCCGAGCGCATCCGGGACGACGCGGTCGGGGTGGCGCGGGAGGTCATCGAGGCCGCCGAGGCGCACGGGTATCAGGTGGCGGCGATCGGCATCACCAACCAGCGCGAGACGACCGTGGTCTGGGAACGCGCGAGCGGCCGGCCGATTCACCCGGCCATCGTGTGGCAGGACCGGCGAACGGCGAAGGAATGTGCCGCACTTCGCGAGGCGGGGCACGAGGGGTTGATCGCGCGCCGCACCGGTTTGCGGCTCGATCCGTACTTCTCCGGCACGAAGCTGGCATGGATCCTCGACAACGTGCCGGGAGCGCGTGAGGCGGCCGGGAAGGGCGAACTGGCTTTCGGGACGATCGACACCTGGCTGCTCTGGTGCCTGACCGGAGGGCGCGTGCACGCGACGGATGCGTCGAACGCGTCGCGGACCCTCCTCTACGACATCGATGAGGGCCGGTGGCATCCGGAGCTGCTCGAACTGTTGCGTGTGCCCGCCGGAGTGTTGCCCGAGCTCCGCGATTCCGCCGGCGATTTCGGGGAAACGTCCGAGGGACTCTTCGGCCGCAAGATCCCGTTGCGGGGCGTTGCCGGCGACCAGCAGGCCGCGCTGTTCGGGCAGGCGGCGTTCGAGCCGGGTGGGATGAAGTTCACCTACGGGACGGGAGCCTTCGCGCTGCTGAACACGGGCGCGGACCGGCTCGCCTCGCGCCACGGCCTGCTCACGACGGTGGCCTGGCAACTCGGGGGAGAGCGCACGTACGCGCTCGAGGGCAGCATCTTCGTCGCGGGCGCATCGGTTCAGTGGCTGCGCGATGGACTGGGCATCATTTCCGACGCCGCGGAGACAGAAGCGCTCGCCCGCTCCGTGGATTCGACGGGTGGGGTCGTGCTGGTCCCCGCCTTCGTAGGGCTGGGCGGCATCCATTGGGATCCGGAAGCCCGCGCCGCTCTGCTGGGAATGACGCGCGACAGCGGGCGGGCCGAGATCGCGCGGGCGGCGCTCGAGGCGGTCGCCTACCAGTCACGCGAACTGATCGACGCGATGCAGGCCGACGGAGCCCCGCGACCGGATGCCTTGCGCGTGGATGGCGGGTTCACGCGAAACGACTGGGCGATGCAGTTTCTCGCCGACATCCTCGACCTCGAGATCGGGCGCCCGGTCGTGACGGAGACCACCGCGCTGGGGGCGGCGATGCTGGGCGGCCTGGGTGCCGGCGTATTCGCGGATCTGCCGGAGGTCGCGGCGCTGTGGCGCCACGACTGCGCGTGGCGGCCCGTCATGGACGCGGAGATGCGCGAAGCGCTCTATTCCGGGTGGCGGCGCGCGGTCGCCCGCGTGCTCACGAACTGATATTCTGGCGAACAACACCCCCTGTAGCCGCACGAGTAGCTCATGGAAACCACCGGGAGACCGACCGTCCCTGCGGCCGAGGAGATCCTCGGCGGGTATTTCCCCGTACTCGACCACGGGTTCGTCGCGCTCGTCGACTACATGGGCTCAGACGCCGATGTAGAGGCGGCGGCTCGCGTCAGCTACGGGGCCGGCACGCGCCGCGTCAGCCAGACTCGCGGTCTCGTGCGGTATCTGCGGCGCCACGCGCACACGACGCCGAGCGAGATGGTCGAGTTCAAGTTTCACTGCTCCATGCCGATGTTTGTCGCGCGGCAGTGGATTCGACACCGCACGGCGTCCGTCAACGAGCTCAGCGCCCGCTACAGTCTCCTGCCTCTGCTGTTCTACGAACCGGACCACGAGCAGTTCGCCTATCAGAGCCGCCTGAACAATCAGGGCCGGGAGATGGATCCCGCCCCCGGTGACCTCTATCGCAGCGCGGTCGACCGCTGGGAGCAGCTGCGGACGGAAGCGGCCGATGCCTACGGCTGGCTGCTGTCCGAAGATGTCGCCCGGGAACTCGCGCGGATCGACCTCCCCCTCTCCACTTATACGCAGTGGTACTGGAAGATCGATCTGCACAACCTCCTCCACTTCCTTCGACTGCGCGTGGATGCGCATGCGCAGTGGGAAATCCAGCAGTACGGGCGGGTGATGGCCGGCATGCTCCAGCGGGTCGCGCCGCTGAGCTACGAGGCCTGGGTCGACTATGAAGTGTTGGGGGCGCGCCTGAGCGCGGGCGAACTCAAGGTTCTGCGGAGCCTGCTTCGCGCGGACGCCGAGTCGGAATCGATCCGCGCCGAAGGGGTCGCTACGAAGGAAGACCTCAAGGCGGCCGGTCTGGCGCCCCGCGAGATCCGCGAACTGCTGGACAAGCTCTCCGCCGTTGAACGGCCCGACTTCACGCTCGATCTCTCGAAGATGAAGAGCGCGGAGGAAATGTCCGGAAAGATGGCGAAGGCGGTGCCGGAACCCACCGCCTGAGGGGGCCCCGACGGCGATCCGTCGTCCGGCTCACGCCCCTCGCGTCGCCCGACCCGGAAGCGTGCGCGCCGCGAACCATGCCAGCGACGCAATCCACAGCGCGTAGAAAACGATCCGAACCGGGTGCAGGGCCAGCGATTCCTGGAACTGCGGGTCCACGCCTCCGACCAGCATCACCGTCCGCGACAGCTGTTCGGCCGTGAACCATCCCCACAGTATCGCGGCCCACAGAAGACTCCACCGCTTCCATGTCGGCGGCCCCAACTCGGCGGGCAGCCGGCGCACATTCATGTAGCCGACGACGAGCGTGAACAGGAACATGCTCGACATGGTGAAGGGGCCGGCGATGAGGAGCAGGAAGTCGGGCTGGAGCACATCGAGCGCCTCGCCGCCTACCCAGGACGCGGTGATGATCCCCATCGCCGCGAGCACGAAGATCGTCAGGAACACCAGGAAGGTCCGCTTCTGGGTGAAGAAGCGCGTCCTGTATCCGAAGCGTTCGTAGAAAATGCAGCCCGTGATCCGCGTGACGGTGTCGAGGATCGCGAGTTGCGTCGAGAAGATGACAAAGGATCCGCCCAGGAGGAACGCGACCCGAAGCCACAACCCGCCGACGCGCTCGATCGCCTCGCCCTGAAGCGTCACCATGGTGGTCAGGTCGCCGGCCAACTCGGGGTTCCCGGTTCCGAGCGTCGTCACGACGAGCATGCACGTGATGACGACGCTCAGCAGCGTCAGGAGCACGAACGTGACAAGCAGTTCCTGGTGGACGATCCTCATCCAGCCTCTGAAACGCCCGAGTTGGGTGGCATCGTTCGTGTCGAAGACGAACCCGGTCGTGCTGATGTCCTCATTGCGTCCACGGATGCCGGCGATCCGTCCCTGGAACCGCGCCATCCCGAAGCCCTTGTCGCGCAGCCAGAGCGACTGCGCGAGGAGCAGCGTGCCCCCCGTCCCCGCATACGCCACCGCGAGGATCAGCGTCGGAAACTGATCGCCCGTGAACAGTTCAGCCGGGGCGCTACCGAAGGAGCCGGCGCCGACCACCAGTTCAAGCAGGTGCGACGGGACGAGGCCGACCACCAGAAGCGTGATGAGCAACAGGGGGAAGAACCCGGCCACCAGCGCGATCTCGCACCGTTCCAGAACGTTGTAGACGATCCGGGACACCGCGAGCCCGAACCAGATGAAGAAGAGCATGAGCAGCGCCATCGGCTGCCACTGGATCTGCGGGCCGCCGCTGATCACGATGATCTGGCCCACGAACTCCGCCGACTGCGAGGCCCAGCCGGGCCAGAAGAAGCTCACCAGTGTCGCGACGAGGAAGAGCCACGGCCAGAACCCGAGCCGGTCGAGCCGAGCCATGCCGGCGAACGTCGACTCGCCGGTCGCGATCGTCCAGCGTTCGATTTCTCCGATGACGACGAACTGGGTCACAACGCCGATCCAGAAGAGCCACCAGATGGAGAAACCGTTCGCGGCGACGAGGTTGGGCCAGAGTAGAAATTCGCCACTGCCCAGGCCCATGCCGAGCGCGATGACGGAGGGGCCGATGACGTGCCTGAGGCGAGGCACCCGCGACATGCGCCGGACGAACTTGAAGGGCGGTCCGTGGCCGCGCCGCGGGAAGTCGGCGGTGTCCGGCGCGTCCGGTACCGTGCTCTCGTCGAGCGGTTGATAGATGCCGGCCCGGTACCGGCGTCCCTCCTCGTCGCTCGCGGCGATCGCGTCCGGCACCATCGCCCCGGATCCGGGTTCGTTCAAAACGTCGGCGGGTCGAAGCGTCCCTCGGGCACCGTCTCGCCCGCGGCGACGTCCTCGAAGTAGATGAAGCGGCCTCCGCCATCGAGGAGCCGGGTCATGGCGAACCGGATGTCGCCGACGGGCTCCCAGTCGGACCACCAAATGACGTCCCCGGGCGCCTCCGCCCGCCCCAGGTGATACTGCCAGGCGACCATCCGTCCGGACGCATCGAGGAAGCCCCAGTACTGGTCCTCGGTCACACCCAGGCCCTGGTCGAAGCCGAGGTGGATCACGTCGTAGACCCTGCCGTCGGAGAGCGTGCGAGTGCCCTCATACGTGAGGTGCACGCCCGGGTCTTCCCACTTGTAGGGCATGATCGCCCAGTAGGTGTCGTTGATAAAGGCGCCATAGCCGCGCCGGAGCGCGGAATCCCGCGCGGCGCCGGCCAGCTCCTCGCCCGCGACCCACGCGCGTCCGGACGGAACCTTCTCGAGCTCGGGATGCGGCTCGACCTCGTTCACGTTGAAGAGCAGGAGGTGGGACGTTCCGTCCTCCGCCCAGGCGACGCGATACCGTCCGTCGTACCGGTCCCACGAATGTTCGCGATTTGCCACGACCTCGCCATCGCGTTCCACGATCCAGCGGAACGACAGGTATCGCGTTCGATCCCACGCCTCCCGTCCACCGAGATTTTCGGCCAGACGCGCGGCGTGCGTGGCCGCGGGGTCGTTCGCCGCCGCCGCCGCGGTCCCTCCGTCTTCCTGCGCCCCGCCGCACGCGACGAGCGCGGACACCGCCAACACCACAATGGGTCTGTGCATGGGATCTCTCCGGACGGGCTGCAAAAGCGAAGCCGGAAGCTAGTGTCGTGTCCCGGAAATTCGCCATGCGAGCACCGGAGACCGCTGTCAGCCTTCGAACTCGAACTCGGCCTGCGAGTCCTCGCCGGCTTCGCCGCGGAGTGGAGATCCGGCGCGCGCAGGGCGTCCCGAGTGCATCGGGTGTACCGCCTCGACCGCAACGCCCGCCGGCAGTCGCACGGCCGGGCGCCCGGCCTCGCGAGGAGAGCGACGGATCACGCTGGCCGCCGACGTCGCCTCCACGGAGCCATCGGACAGTTCCCACGCCACCTCGTCCGCGTCGTGTGCTTCGGTGAATCCCACGAGGCCGCCGGTCCGCTCTCGCTCGGGGAGGACGGTGAACCCCTTGCCCGCCCGTCCCTGGACCTTGAATTCCGTGAACGGAATGCGCTTTCCGTAGCCCGCGGCGGTTGCCACGAGCAGATCGGAATCCGCGCGCGGAGCCGCCGCGGCGACCACGACATCGTCGCGCGCGAGGTCGATGGCTTTGACGCCGCGCGCCGTGCGGCCCATCACGCGGGTGACGGACTCGGGGAACCGGATCGCCTGGCCCGACCGCGTCGCGAACAGGAGGTCGCTGCTCCCTTCGGTGACGAACGCGGCCACGACCTCGTCGCCGCGCGCGATTCGGGCACCGATGATCCCTGCGCTCCGGGCGTTCGCGTACTCGGACAGCGCCGAGCGCTTCACGTGCCCCCGTCTCGTGGCGATGACGAGGAACCGGTCATCGGCGAAGGTCTCCGCTGCGAGCAGCGCGACGATCTCGTCCCCCAGCTCCAGCTCGATGAACTCTTCCACGTGGCGGCCCCGAGAACTCCGCGTGCCCCTCGGCAGCGCCGAGACGGGTAGCGCGTGCGCGTTGCCGCGGGCCGTGATCGCGAGGAGCGTATGCGCTCCCCGCGTCAGGAACGCGTGGCGTGCGAAGTCGCCTTCGCGGGCGGACAGCACTTCGGCGCCCGCCATCCCCCCGCCGGTCGCGGCCGGCTGCGCCTTCACGTAGCCGCCGCGACTCACCAGCACCAGCTGCGCCTCGCCCCCGCCACCCTTCGACAGCCGGAACTCCGCGTCATCGTCGAGAATCTCCGTCCGCCTGGGGTCGTTGTAGCGGCGTGCGAGCTCCCGGATCTCGTCGCGGAGGAATCCCCGCCGGGCCGCCTCGTCCTCCACGAGCGCGGTCAGACGCGTGATCTCCTCCCGCAGCGCCTGCAGTTCCTCCGCCAGCCTGTCCCGCTCCAGACCCGTCAGCCGGACGAGCCGCATCGCAAGAATCGCGTCCGCCTGCCGCTCCGTGAGGCTGAACGCCGCGAGGAGTGCCTTCCGCGCGCCTGCCGGCGTCTTCGAGCCGCGGATGATGTCGATGACGCGGTCGATTTCGTCGAGCGCCGTCCGCAGCCCCTCGACGACGTGGGCGCGGTCCCGGGCGCGGGCGAGGTCGTGCGCCGCGCCGCGGCGGATCACGGAGAGGCGGTGGTCGATCCACGTACCGAGGACTGTTCTCAGGTCCAGCTCCTCGGGCTTGCCATCGACGAGCGCGAGCATGATGACGCCGAACGTGTAGCGGAGCTGCGTCTTCTTGAACAGGGTCGCGAGCACCTTCTTCGGCTTCGCGTCGCGCTTGAGTTCGATCACGAGCCGGATTCCGTCCCGGTCCGACTCGTCGCGCAGGTCGGTGATCGCGTCCGCCCGCCCGGCGCGCACGAGCTTCGTGATCTGCTCAATAACGCGCGTCTTGTTCACCTGGTAGGGAAGTTCCGTGACGATCAGCGAACTCTTCCCGAACCGACCTTCCTCCAGGTGGACCCTCGCGCGCATGTCGAGTCGTCCGCGCCCGGTCCGGTAGGCGGACTCGATGCCGGCCCGGCCCTGGATGTATGCGCCCGTCGGGAAGTCCGGCCCGGGCAGGCGGGCGAGGAGCTCGTCGCTGTCGCAATGCGGGTTCGCGACGAGGTGGTCGACCGCGGCGAGGAGCTCCCCCGCGTTGTGCGGCGGGATCTTCGTCGCCATGCCGACCGCGATCCCGTCGCTGCCGTTCAGCAGGAGGTGCGGCAGCCGGCAGGGCAGAACCACCGGTTCGGTCAGGCGCCCATCGAAGTTGGGCCGCGTGTCGACGGTGTCGCGCTCAATGTCGGCGAGGAGGTCCATCGCGACCGGCGTCATCCGCACTTCCGTGTAGCGGTAGGCGGCGGCCGAATCGCCATCGATCGAACCGAAGTTACCCTGGCCGTCGATGAGCGGATAGCGCAGCGAGAAGTCCTGGACCATGCGGACGATGGTGTCGTACACCGCGCCATCCCCATGCGGGTGATACCGGCCCAGCACGTCGCCCACGACCGTCGCGCTTTTCTTGTGCGGGCGCGAGGGGCGCATCCCTTCCTCAAGCATCGCGTACAGGATTCGGCGGTGAACGGGCTTCAGACCGTCGCGGGCATCGGGGAGCGCACGCTGCACGATGACGCTCATCGAGTAGTCGATGAACGACTCGCGCATCTCCTGCTCGAGCGCGCGGCGTTCGATGCGTTCGTGCTGCAGGGTGCCTTGCGTCACTGCCGTGCCTCCTCTTCCACCTCAACCATCCTCGTCATCATCATCCCGCGCCGGCCCCGGCCGGCGGGACCCTGTGCTACTCACACAGCAGGTCGGCGGTCGCGCGCTGCGCCTCGGAAGGCGTCGCGGGCATGGCGATCACGAAGCCCTTGCGGTTCGCCGCGTCGGGCAGATGGATCAGCATGGGACCCGACGGGAACGGGTCCGGCGCGCGTGCCGCGAGTCCTTCCTCCGAGATCGTGAAGAGGTTCCCGGGCTCGAGGCGGGAAGCGAGCCACGCCCCGTAGGAAAGCCACGCCGCCAACGTATCGTCGCCCCCCGCTACGCCTTCCACCTCCGACCGGTAGCGTGCAACGGCACGCTCGTAGGCTTCGCCGTCGCGCGTCTTCAACCGCAGGAGGAGTTGTCGGTAGAGGGGCTGTACGTCCTCGATCCCGTGCTCGGCCAGCGCCTGCGCGTAGGTCTCCGTCATCCCATCCTCTCCGTCCGCGTCGCCACGCGCGTCCGTTTTCACGGGTCCGCCACACTCACATGTTCCCGGGGCGTCCGCCCGCGGGGATCAGTCGTTATGGGCCAGTTCGTACTCCCGCTGCGCTCGCGTCCGTTCGCTCCCGAGCTTCGCGTCGCGTTTCTTCGCCGCGGCAAGCGACCGTTCCCTGCGGGCATCGGAGTGGACGCGCGGGAGGGAGATGAGTCGGTCCAGCTCCGCACTCCCGCATGAAGAGCACGCGGGCGTCATCGACCCCCTCACGAGGAGTTCGAACTCGTGTGAGCACTCGCGGCACCGGTACTCGTATATCGGCATGGACCCTCCAGTCGCGCGGTACTCCGCAGCATGCTTTTCAACGGTCCCGCGGGCAAGTCGCCGCCCGCCTCACGGATCCCCGGCGCGGTCTCCGCTTTGACAGACTCCGACCGCCGGTCGGATAATGCCGGATTGCCACCCGGATCCGCACCGAGAGAGACTCCATGCCATACGCATCGCGCACCTGCGCCCCCTCGACGATCGTACTCGCGCTCTTTGCGGCCGTACTCGCGCCGTCAGCGCCCGCCCATGCCCAGGACGGAGCGCGGGATGAAGACGCGCAGGCCGTCATCAACGCCCCCGGGCACCCGCTGCTCCAGGGGTTCCGGTGGCGGTCCATCGGCCCGACGGAGCAGGGCGGCCGCGTCGACGACCTCGCGGTCCACCCCGAGGACACGCGGATCTTCTACGTCGGCTTCGCGACCGGCGGCCTTTGGAAGACGACGAACAACGGGACGACCTTCGAATCGATCTTCGACAGCCACGAGACGCACTCCATCGGCGCCCTCGCCCTCGCGCCCTCCGATCCGGAAGTCCTCTACGTGGGCACGGGCGAGGCGAACAACCGGCAGAGTTCGTCCTTCGGTTACGGGGTCTACAAGAGCACCGACGGCGGCGCCACGTTCGCGCACATGGGACTCCGGGAGACGCAGAGCATCGCGCGCGTCCTCGTCCACCCGACGAATCCCGATGTCGTGTGGGTAGCCGCGGTCGGCCATCTCTTCGGCCCGAACGCCGCGCGCGGCGTCTTCAAGTCCAGCGACGGAGGGGAGAGCTGGCGCCACGTCCTCGCGGTGGATGAGGACACCGGCGCGACGGATCTCGTCATGGACCCGTCGAATCCCGACGTCCTGTTCGCCTCCACCTATCAGCGTCGACGCAACGTGTGCTGTTTCGTCGGCGGAGGGCCCGGAAGCGGAATCTGGCGGTCCGGGGACGGCGGAGAGAGCTGGTCGCCCGTCGAGGGAGGCGGCCTCCCCGCCGGCACGCTGGGCCGCATCGCGCTCGCCATGACGCCCGCCGATCCCGATGTCGTCTATGCCCAGATCGAAGTCGCCGCGGACCGGGAGACGCCGCTCTCCGAGGAGGAGCAGGACGAATGGCGACGGCTCGCGAGAGTCGATTCCCTCCCGCCCGACCCGCAATGGTCCGGGGTCTGGCGCTCGGCGGACAAGGGCCGCACGTGGGAGTTCCGGAGCAACGAGAACGGACGCCCCATGTACTTCAGCCAGATCCGCGTGTCCCCCGAGGATCCGGATCTCGTCTACACCGTGGATCAGCGGGTGTCGAAATCGCGCGACGGCGGCCGCACGTGGGAGGTGCTGAGCGGGTACGGTCACGTCGATCAGCACGCCGTCTGGATCGATCCGGCCGACCACGATCACCTCGTGATCGGCAACGACGGGTCGGTCGATGTGAGCTGGGACCAAGGCGAGACGTGGGAAGCGCTGCGGCCGTGGGCCGTCGGGCAGCCCTATCACGCCTCCGTGGACATGCGGCGCCCCTACTACGTGTGTACGGGCCTCCAGGACAACGGAAGCTGGTGCGGGCCGAGTTCCGTGCGCTCGGGGCCGATCCTCTCGGAGGACTGGTATCGCGTCGGCGGCGGGGACGGGTTCTACACGCAGGTGGACCCGACGGACCCGGCGATCGTGTTCGTCGAATCCCAGAACGGGCGGCTCCGGCGCGTGGATCTGCGCGAGGGCGTCACGCGCCCCATCACGCCCCAGGCTCCGGATGAGGAGGATCCGGCGGACACGAACATCGCCCCCGCCCCGTCGCCGGACACCGGGATCCGGTGGAACTGGAACACGCCCTTCCTCCTCTCCCCGCACAACCCGCGCACGCTGCACGCGGGCGGCAACCGCTTCTTCACGTCGCGCGACCGGGGAGAGACGTGGACGATGAGTCCGGACCTTTCGAAGGACATCGACCGGGACGCCGAGGTTCTGATGGGGGTGGCCAACCGCATCCCGCGATGCAACCAGTTCGAACGCGGGACAGAGTGCACCCTGTCGCGCAACGACGGCGTCTCGATGTGGGGCAGCATGACGTCCATCGCCGAGTCGCCCATCGTCCCGGGCCTTCTCTGGGCCGGGACCGACGACGGCAACATCCAGGTGAGCCGCGACGGCGGGGCGACGTGGACCGAGGTGAGCCGGAATCTCCCCGGAGGTACGACGCGGCACTACGTGTCCCGGGTGGAAGCCTCTCATGTGGACGCGGCGACCGCGTACGTCTCGATCGACGGGCACAAGAACGACGACCTGCGACCCTATGTGTACGTGACCCGCGACTACGGTGCGACGTGGGAGGACATCACGTCGAATCTGCCCTCGTTCGGAAACGTGAACACGGTCCGGCAGGACCCGCGGAATCCCCGCCTCCTCTATGTCGGCACGGAGTTCGGCTTCCACGTCTCGTTCGACGAGGGCGGCACGTGGCACGATTTCATGCCGGGCCTGCCCGTGGTCCGCATCGACGACGTGCTCGTCCACCCCCGCGAGAACGACCTCGTGCTCGCGACACACGGCCGCAGCATCTACGTGCTCGACGACGTCACGGCCCTCCAGGCGATGACTGACAGCATCCGGGCGAGCGACGCACACCTCTTCGACCCGCGTCCCGCCGTCCTCTGGAAGAACGACATTCAGCGCCGCCGCTCCCTCACGGGCGACAAGAACTGGACGGGCGAGAGCGCCCCCGCCGGTACGATGATCCAGTACTACCTGGGCTCTCCGGCCGACGTGTCGATCGAGGTCTCGGAACTCGCCACGGGGAGAGTTGTGCGCGACCTCGAGGGGACCGGCCGGCCGGGCCTGAACCGCGTCGCCTGGGATCTGCGCATGAACCCGGGCCTCCGGAATCAGGGCGGGGCCGGGCTGCCCGTGTCCCCGGGCATGTACCGCGTGACGCTGACGGTGGGGGAGGCCACGCGCTCGGCGCTCCTGGAGGTGCTGGAGGACCGCTGGCTGCAGGCGCCGTGAGACGGCGCGCGAGCCGTGGAGTCGGCTATCCGCCGGCCATCGAGTCGAGGAACTCCTGGTTCGTTTCCGTGCGCTGCAGCCGCTCGATCATGAACTGAATCGCCTCGGCCGGCGGCATGTCGGAGAGGAAGTTCCGCAGCAGGTACATCCGGTTGAGTTCGACCTCGTTCAAGAGGAGTTCCTCCTTGCGCGTGCTCGAGCGGTTGAGGTCGATCGCGGGGTAGATCCGCTTGTCGGAGATCTGGCGGTCCAGGAGAACCTCGCTGTTGCCCGTGCCCTTGAACTCCTCGAAGATGACCTCGTCCATCCGGCTGCCCGTCTCGATCAGGGCCGTCGCGATGATCGTGAGGCTGCCGCCCTCTTCGATGTTCCGGGCCGCGCCGAAGAAGCGCTTGGGCCTGTGGAGCGCGTTCGCATCCACGCCGCCGGAGAGGATCTTGCCCGAGTGGGGGACCGTCGTGTTGTAGGCCCGCGCGAGGCGCGTGATCGAGTCGAGGAGGACCACGACATCGTGCTGGTATTCGACGAGCCGCTTCGCCTTCTCGATCACCATCTCCGCCACCTGAGTGTGGCGGTCCGCGGGTTCATCGAAGGTGGATGAGATGATCTCTGCCGGAACGTTCTCCTCCATGTCCGTGACCTCTTCGGGCCGCTCGTCGATGAGGAGCACGATCACCTTCGCGTCCGGCTGGTTCTCCACGATCGCGTTCGCGATCTTCTGCAGCAGGATCGTCTTCCCGGCCTTGGGCGGCGAGACGATGAGGCTGCGCTGCCCCTTCCCGATCGGCGCGATGAGGTCGAGAATCCGCATCGACACGTCGCCGTCTTCCTGCTCGAGGACGAGCCGTTCCTCCGGATACCGCGGCCGCAGGTTGTCGAACGCGATCCGGTGCTTCGCCTTGTCCGGGTCCACGCCGTTCAGCGTCTCCACCTTCAGCAGGGCGAGGTAGCGCTCTCCCTCCTTCGGCGGCCGCACGCGGCCCTGGATGGTGTCTCCCGTCCGCATGTCGAAGCGCTTGATCTGCGACGGGGAGACGTAGATGTCGTCCGGGCCGTACAGGTAGTTCCAGTCCTGGCTCCTCAGAAAGCCGTAACCCTCCGGCAGAATCTCGAGGACGCCCTCGCCCCGGAGGACGATGTCGGAATCGAGGAGATTCTGCTCGATCCGAAAGATCAGGTCCTGTTTTCGAAGGCCCGAGAAGTTGTGAATGTCGAGTTCTTCGGCCATGTCATGAAGTTCGCCGATCGACTTCGACTTGAGTTCGGCGATGTCCATCGCCTTCCTCCGGAAGAGAGTGAGCCGGGCTGCAGCCATGCCGCGTGCGGCATGATCGGTTCGTGAGGTGTCCTGCTTGCGGCCGGGGGATGTGGTCCGAGGTGGACCCACCGACCATAATAGTGCCGCCGGGCACGGTCAAGGCGACCGCGCCTCAACGATCACTGCGACCCTCGAGCGCCGGATGGCCAGACACAATCGCGAAGGAAGGGGACTCGACCAGCTCGGCAATCTGTGGCGGATAAGCTATCAGCCCGACTGGTTCCGTTTGTTGAAGTTGTCGCGGCCGGTGCCCGGCGGGCGCCGCTCCTCCCGCACGCTGTGCCGCAATCCGGCGCGTACGGCGGACGCGGAACCCGGCCGATCCGTGCGGACGCGGATCACGGCTGCGGATGGGTCCGTCGACGTGGCGGTTTCCATCGAAGACCGCGACCAGGTCGTCGACCATGTCATCATCGGGATTCGCCGAAAGCGCGGCAGGAAGACGGAACTGCTCAAGTTCGCCGTCCACGGCGGCCTTCCGAAGCGGAGGATCTAGGAAGCCGCGGGCTGGAAGGCGCGGGCTAGAAGACGCGGACGCGCAGCCAGCGCGACGGGTTGTAGCCGAGATCTTCCGCCAGTCCGGCGGCCGCCGTGCGCAGGGCGGAGAGTTGACGTCGGACTTCCTCATCCATCAGCGCCCGGCCCGCCGTTCCCTCGCCGCGGTCCAGCCGCTCGGTGATCGCCGAGAGTCGCGACATCACCGCGTCCAGCGCGTCGAGCGTCGTTTCCAGATTCTGAACGGCGCTCGCCATTTGGGGCGCGGCCTCCCAGGTCGCGAGCCGTCCCTGCACCCGTCGCGCGGCCGCACTCACGAGCGTGTCCGTCGCGAGCCCGACGAGGGAGGAGCGCCGAAGATCTCGCTGGAGCAGTTCCTCCAGCGACTCGAGACTGCCTTGCAGTCCGGCCAGCGTGCCCGGATCCTCGCGAAAGCGGGCGAGCGAGCCCTGATCCGAACCCAGCACGTCCCGCGCCTCGGTGGCGTCGACTTCGAGCGTGCGCACCGCCTGTAGCAGCGAATCCGACAGCGCCATCACCGTCTCCGGATCGATCGGCGGACCGGAAGCTCGCAGCGTGTCCGCAAAATTCCAGGGGGGCGCGGAGCCCGAGCCCGGGTTCACGGAGAGGACGACGGGCGCCACGAGATCCGATGGCCGGACGTCCGCGGTGGCATCCGCCCGCAAGATGGGCTCGGCGACCCGGTCAATGACGGCGTCGATGATGACGTGGCTCTCGAACGGCCCATCGCGGTCGCTCTCCTCGGGAGGCTGGAAAGAGACCGACAGGACGCGCCCGACCGCCCTCCCCGCCACCCAGACCGCGGAACCCGGCCCGAGCCCCTCGGCCGAATGGGCGAGCGCCGTGATTCGCGGGCCCTCGAGCGTCGCGCGGACGATGAGCTCGATGACGGAGATTGCGGCCGAAAGGACGATCGCGCAGGCAATCAGGATCAGGCCCCGTCGGGCCCGGGTGCGCGCGGCGTCTGAAGTGAGGCCCGTCCGGATCATCCCTGAGCAGACCCACTTCCGGTCTCGGCGTCAAGGCGGGACCCGCCAGTTCGGGCGGTGGGGGAGATGCGGTTTGAGGCGACCTCCCCGTACCGGAGATTCGCGTGCCTTGTTGCGCCCTGCCGCGCCCATTCACGCATCACAAAGGAGAGGAACCATGTCGAGAACCGTGAACCGGGTCATTCTCGTCGGAAACGCCGGCAGCGACCCCGATGTGCGCGAGACCGCTTCCGGCACCGCCGTCGCACATCTGTCGCTCGCGACCAACCGCGTGTTTCGCAAGAACGGGGAGACCCAGCGTCGTACCGATTGGCACCGGCTCACGTTCTGGCGTCGTCAGGCCGAGACCGTCGGCGAGTATGTGCACAAGGGTTCGCGCCTCTACGTCGAGGGCCACCTCGAGTACGGGTCGTTCGAACGTGACGGAATCGCGATCCCCACCGTGGACGTGGTCGTGGAGGACATGGTGATGCTGGATCCGCGACCGGACGACGCGGCGGCCGACAGCGCCGAGCTTCCGCAGTAAACCTCGTGCACCGCGCCGCAATCGGCGAACCGTCGGAGACGCTCGCCGGCGCACTGGAGACCCGCCCCAGGAACGTGCATCTTCCCGTACGTGGGGCGGGTCCGTCGACCAAATCGAAGCGGAGGCATCCGATACAGACACACGATCCGGGGTTCCTGACCCTGTCGAATCTTCTGTCCCTGAGCCGCATACCGCTCGGCCTCGCCTTCATCGTGGTCTCGGACCCCGGCGTGATGGCCGTGCTCGTGGCCACGGCCGGCGCGACGGACGTCCTCGATGGGTTCATCGCCCGGGTTAGCGGGACGCGCTCCCAGGTCGGACTCCTGCTCGACCCGCTCTGCGACAAGCTCTTCGTCCTGCTCGCTCTCTCCGGCTTCCTGGCGGCGGGCGGGCTCGACGCGGTGTCGTTCCTGATCCTGATCCTCAGGGATCTCTATACCGCCGGGTGCTATCTCCTGGCCCGGCTGGTCTCCATCATCATCCCCTTCAGGCCCCGGTGGCCGGGAAAAATCGCGACCGGCCTGCAGTTTCTCACGCTGCTCGCCCTCATTTTCAACCCTCGGTATGTTCCCGCACTCGTTTTGCTCGTCGGCGCGACGTCGGCATGGGCGATCATCGATTACGGAACTCACTGCCTCCGGCGGAAGTGGAAGAGCGCGACCTGACGATCGCCGGATGGCTTGAACGGTTTGGGTTTGAAGAACGAAACGGTCGACATAACGATCATCGGCGGCGGTCCGACCGGACTCTACGGATCGTTCTACGCCGGTATGCGCGGCGTCTCGGCCCGCATCATTGATGTCCTCCCCGAACTCGGAGGTCAGCTGACGGCGCTGTACCCCGAGAAGGATGTCTTTGACGTCGCCGGCTTCCCCCGGGTGCTCGCCAAGGATCTCGCGCGGGAACTCGTCACGCAGGGCCTGCAGTTCGACGCGGAGGTCTGCCTCGAGGAGCGCGTCCTCGCACTCAATCCGGGAAACGGCGGCTTCGATCTTCGCACGAACAAGGGGCCGCGGCCCACGCGCACCGTCGTCATTGCCGGGGGCAAGGGCGCTTTCAAGAGCCGGACGCTGCGCGTGCCGGGGTGGGATGAGTTCCTGGACCGGGGCCTCGTGACGAACGTGAAAGACCCCGAGATGTTCCGCGGGAAACGCGTTCTCCTGGTCGGCGGGGGCGACTCCGCCTTCGACTGGAGTTGGGCGCTGCGCGAGATCGCCGGTGAACTCACGCATATCCACCGCACGAACCGCTATCGGGCCCACGAGAGCACGGTCGCGCAGGTCGAGGGTGCGCATGAACGGGGCGAACTCGAACTCCGTACCTTCTGCACCGTGACGGAGATCCACGGGGGCGACCGGGTCGAGGCCGCGACGATCCGGCACACGAAGACGAAGGAAACGGAGCGAATCGAGGTGGACGACGTCATCGCGCTGATCGGCTTCGTTCCGAACATCGGGCCGATCGCCGAATGGGGGCTCGAATTGCAGAAGAGGTGCGTTGTGGTGGACTCGCGCATGCGCACGAACATCCCCGGCGTTTATGCGGCAGGGGACATCGCCACCTACGACGGGAAGCTGGAATTGATCTCGACCGGTTTCGGAGAGGCCGCGATCGCGGTGAACAACGCGGTCCACCACATCGACCCGACCGCGAAGGTGAACCCGGGCCACTCGACCGACTACAAGGTCTTCAAGTAGCGGGAGCCACCCCGTTTCCTCCGCGCTCGACCCGCCGCCCGGCGAGTTCGATGAGGCGGGCGCCGGGTCCCGCGAGGTTCTCCCTCGCCCAGTCCCGCACATCCTCCTCGTGCGTGAAGAGGATGACCTGGGTAGAGCCCGCGAGCGCGTGCAGCGTCTGCAGCACCGCCTGTTTCCGGACCGCGTCGGACGCGCCCACGACATCGTCGAGGATGAGGGGGCACGTCTCGCCCTCCCGGGTGAGGTGCCGTGAGAGCGCGAACCTGAGCAGCAGGTAGATCTGCTCCGCGGTGCCGTGAGAGAGCAGTTCGGCGGAGCGCCAGCGCCCCCCCGGGGTCCGGACCTCGACGAGCAGATTCTCCGGGTCGATTCGGCATCCCGTGTAGCGGCCGTCCGTCACTCCGGGAAGCCATTCGAGGACCGTCCGCGTCAGAACGGGCGCGATGTCGCGCAGCACGCGCTCCTGCGCCTCTTCGAGGAATCCGATCGTGCAGTCCAGCGTGTCCTTGAGGCGGGCGATCCTCGCCTGTTTCCGCTCGGCCGCCGCCAGCGCGTCCTCCGCGTCGGCGACGCTGGGCAGATGGTGCTCACGTTCGGTGAGCTGGCCGCCGGCGCGCAGTACCTCCTCGCGGGCCGCCTCCGCTTCCCGCCTCAGATTTTCCAGCGTCTCCCCGGTCGGCCGCCCCGGCCGAGCTTTGACAAGGAGGTCCGCCCCGAGCCGGTCGACGAGCCCGCTGGCCCGGAGGCGGCGTTGCTCCACTTCGTCCGCGAATTCATCCAGCGTCCGCTCGCCGAGCAACTGTTGCAGGCGATCCCATGATTTGTTGCGTTCGCCGGCCTCCGCGAGCATCCGCTCCCGGCCCGCGCGCCACTCCTCCAGCGCGTCCGCCAGCTCCTCGGGGTCTTCGGCGGTCACGCCGATCTGCGACCCGGCTTCACGCAGCTTGTTTACGGCATCATCGGCCCGCTCCGACCGATGTGCGTGCCGCGTCTCCGCCGCCAGGCGCCTGGCCCGTTCGTCGCTCCACTCTCGGCGCTGCCCCGCGGTCCGCCGTTCGAGTTCATCCAACTCGCTCCGGGTGACGCCCCGGGTCCTCAACTCCGCGAGCGGGGCTCCGGCCGCATCCGCGAGGAGGGCATCGGCCGCGATGCGCAGCCGATCCGTCTCGGCGGCAAGTGCGTCGAAGGATGAACCGGCAAGCAGCCCCTGAAGCTCATCCCACTGCGAGCCCCGCCGCGCCGCCTCTTCCCTTCCGGCCTGCCGGGACTCGGCCTCGCGGCGCAGCGACTCCGCGAGCGCTCCCGGTTCCAGCGAACCCGCGTCCTCCCCGCCGGCGAATTCACGAAGGCGGTCGATCGCGTCGCGCCGGGTCCGCAGTTCGGCCGCGTACCGCCTGTGGGCCGAGCGTCCGGTCTCGAGTTCGCGGCGGAGACTGTCGCGCCGCACGTCCAGCGCGAGCGCGATCTCGGAGCCGTCGGCCCGCGTCCTCGCCAGTCGGTGAGACAGGACGCCTCCCGCCCCGACCGCGAACAGGATCAGCCCCGCGGAGCGCGACTCCGGCGCCAGCAGCGCGAGGACGAGACCTCCGATCGCCACGGCCGCCGAAAGAGCCAGCCACGCCGCGGCTCGCGCGGGCGAACGTCGCCGGGGGGCCGCCGGCCGCCTCTCTTCGAGATCGGCCAGATCCCCCTCGATTTCCTCCAACCTCCGCCCCGCGGGCGGCTCGACCTCGGAAAGCGACCCCCAAGCGCGGAGCGCGTCGCGGATCTCCGCCAGGCGCGCGTCCTCCTCCGGGGAAACCCGGGGGCCGCCCTCCGGGAAGAGCGCCTGCAGCTCACGTGCACCTGCAAGGCGAGCCTCCACTTTTGCGGCAGCGGCCTCCGCGACGACCGCCCGCGCGGCCGCCAGTTCCGCATCGGCTCCCTCGATCCTCTCCTCGATCTCTCGCGCCGAGGGCCCAGTCAGCTCCACCGGATCGGGGAGGTTGCGCCACGTCGTGAGCGCTTCGGTGACCGCCCGCGTGAGCCCGCCGCCCTCGGGGATCGGGTGGGGCGCCCCCTCGGGGAACTCCTCGTGCAGGGCCCGTGCCTCCCGCAGCCGCTCCGCGTGCGTCTCCGCCTCGGCGCCCGCGAGCGCGGCCTCCGCCGCCTCCACGCGGTGGCGGGCCTCCCTCGCCGCCCTCTCCAGCGTTTCGACCTCGGCGCGACGCTCCTGAAAGTCCTGGTGCGCCTCGCGGGCCGCCTCCAGAGCCTCGCGCGCCTCCGCGACCCGCCGCGCGGTCGTCATGAGCGGCTTCGTCGGAGCCCGGGTCGATCCGACGCGTTCCCGGAGAACCTCCTCGAGCCGCTGCAGCGCGGCGGCCGCGGTCTGGTCCACGCCCGCCGTCGCCGCGGCGCGCTGCATGTCCTCCTGCAGCGATTCGGGGTCGTCCCGGACCCTGAGGATGTCCGTCTGACGCACACAGGCGGTGGCGAGAAACGAGCGGCGGTTCAGGCCCAGCCACCGAGAGCCGTCCGGCGCCCCGTCGAACAGGATCTCGCCCGAAAAGTCCCGTCCCGCGACGCTCATGTCCTCCGCCGAACTCTCGATCCTTCCCGCGAGATCATGCCTCAATTCCACGCGTCGTCCGTTTTCGAGCGCGACGATGGCTCCGACTTCCCACTCGTCGTCGTCCCACGGCCTGTGGCGCTCCGCGAACCGCTTCTCCTCCTTCCGCATCGCCCCCTTGCCGCGCCGCATGCCGCAGAGCCCGGCGTACAGCGCCGCGTGCCAGGACGATTTCCCCGCCTCGTTGCGTCCGAAGACGACGTTCATGCCCGGCGCCAGTTCCAGCGTCTCATCCCGGAAGGGGCCGAAGCGATGGGCCGTCACGGACTCGAAGCGCATCACAGCACCTCGAGGTCGTCGCGTCCGTCGAGCGCCCGCAGTCCCATCCGCAGGACACGGCGCTCCTCATCTTCCGCCAACTCCGCTCCCATCACATCCTCGACGAACCGTCCTCGCACGGTGGGCTCCCCGCGGATCTCTTCGAGGTCGTACGCCAGGTGCAATTCGGACTTTCGGACCTGCACGGCGTCGAACGTTTCGAGCAACTGCTCGCGGATCGTGTCCTCCTGGAGGTCGAGGGACGGCTCGAGGTCGCCGCACACCGTGAGACGCGCGAGTCCCGCGAGGCTCTCCGTCATCGCGCGCAGCGTGTCCCGAATCTGCTGGCGGCTCGTGAGGCCCGTGACATCGAGCCGCAGATCGTGAACCGGGGTGACCGCCACGACGTGGCGCTCTCGCGCGACCTCGCCCTCCGCGTCGATCGTCGCCACGACGGGTCCGCGCTCCCCCTCCTCTCCGAACTGCAGCGGGTCGGGGTTGCCCGGATAGGTGTGATGGGCGCCGTCCGCCGGCCGGTGATAGTGGCCGAGGAACGCGTGATTCAGTCCGCTTTCCGGGATCTCGGCGGTCTCGAATGGGGCGTACGGCGCCTTCCGTTCACCCTGTGCCGCGAGCCACGACCGTTCCGCTCCGTGAAAGAGCGCCACGTGCGCCCCCGCCCCGGAGACGCGGAAGCCGTCGCCGAGGAAGTTGTCCGTGTTGGCGGGAGCG
The DNA here is from genome assembly GCF_947581785.1 of Candidatus Palauibacter polyketidifaciens. Taxonomy (NCBI): domain Bacteria; kingdom Pseudomonadati; phylum Gemmatimonadota; class Gemmatimonadia; order Candidatus Palauibacterales; family Candidatus Palauibacteraceae; genus Candidatus Palauibacter; species Candidatus Palauibacter polyketidifaciens. The sequence continues at coordinate 47,296 of NZ_CANPVO010000021.1, forward strand.
CAGTGCGCGCCCCCCCAGAGCGTGATGCCGGGCGCGAGGGAGACCGCCTGCAGCGTCGCATCCCGAAAGATGTGGACGTTCCCGCTCCATCCCTCTGTCGCGTACGCGCTCGTCGGCCCGTACCAGTCGTGATTGCCGGGCGCGACGTAGACGGGCACCGGGTCGAGAGAGGCGAAGGTCTGCCGCAGGAAGTTCGCCGTGTCGAGCGTGACGCGATCGTGCTCGTACAGGTCGCCTCCGCAGAAGAGTGCGTCCGCGCCGGTCGAGCGCACGAGTTCCACGATCGCGAGCAGGGTGTCGCGAAGCGCCTCGCGCCGCCGCCGCGCCACGTCGCCCGTCGCCTCGCACCACGCGAACGGGGAGTCGAGATGGAGGTCGGCGAAGTGGACGATCGTCCGTTGCACAGTCAGGTGAGAAACGCCTCGATGCGGCCCCAGTTCGCCTCCGCGTCGGAGGCTCCCAGCTCCACGAGCGCCCGGATGTACTCGCTCTCGAACAGGAGATAACTCAGGAAGTCGGCGGTCTTGATGTCCGGCGTTCCGAGACCTCGCACGAGAAACCTGAGCGCCGGGGGAAGTTCGATCTCGAAGTCGCGGGCGAGTTTCCCGATGTCCCGCGAGGGTCTCAGGATAAGCAGGTCGACGCGGCGCAGACCCTGGCTCTCGGAGACCTCGCGGGGGAGTCGGTCGACGAGGAGGTTGATCCGGCGCAGCGCGGCGGCGTCCCAGTCCAGCGTGTCGAGAAAGACCGAGTTCAGCAGCAGGCCCAGGACTCGTGCAGGCGGGGGATATCCGGTCGTGTCCGGCGCCCGCGCCTCCAGTTCGGACCGTCGGTAACGGGCCGAGATCGTGAAGATGCGGTCCGCCCCCATGTGAATCGCGGGCGCCAGCGGCGCGGCAGTGCGAAAGCTCCCGTCCCCGTAATACTGCTGGCCGAGCTTGATGGCCGGGAACACGAGCGGGATCGACGCGGAGGCGAGGATGTGGTCCACCGAAATGTTCGTCCGCACGAGTCGGTAGTGTGCGCTCGCGCGCCCGGGCCCCGACCGCGGTTCGCCCTGTACGAAAAGGACCGTGCGGCCCGTCTGGTACGACATCGCGGTGAGGCCGACCGCTTCGAGGTCCCCCGCCCGGATCCGGGCGTCGATCTCTCCGCGGCCGACGTCGCGCTCGATGAACTCCCGCAGCGGCGACGTGTCGACGAGGCTCTGGAAACGGGGACTCAGCCCGGTCCCGCCGCCCAGCAGCGACCCTCCCATCCGCAGGCCCACCTTGAGCAGGGAAGCGGGGTTGGTGCGCAGCACTTCCTCGGTCGTGAGCGAGAGCCAGCGGCGCTTCAGTGCCTGCGTCGCGCCATGCAGGTTTCCGTTGTAGGCAGCAAGGAAACCCACGTTGATCGCGCCCGCCGAGACGCCGGTGAGGAGGGGGATCCGAAGCCCGGGCAGCTGTCTGCCGATATAGCTCAGCACGCCGGTCTGGTAGGCGGCCCTCGCGCCGCCACCCGAGAGGGCGAAGGCCAGTTTTCCCCGCGCGGCGCCGGAAGCGCCGCTCCCAGGGGCTCCCGTCACGCCGGTCCCCGCGTCAGGACCGTCCGCCGGGTCGGCCCAGGAGTTGCCGGTGCCAGGAACGGGCCGCCGGCCGCTCGAGTTCGCCCGCCCGCAGCGCCGCCAACGTGTCGATGGTTGGATCGAAGACGGGAGTCGCGTCGCCGATCGCTCCGGTCAGCGCCCGCGCCCGGAACTCCGGTCGCGCGCAACTCTCGATTGCGCCGGACTCGTCCCGGTAGAACACGCGTGTGCTGTCGAGAAGCGAGCAGCCCAGGCGTTCCTCGAGCGCGCCCAGCCGCCGGGACATCGCGTCGATCGAGCATCCGGACGCGGGCGCCGAAGCCTCGTCCACGGCGACGACCGCGAAACGGTCTTCGATCCATTCCACGCCCGCCCGCAGCGCCGTCCCGTGCGCGGTCCAGATGTCGACGAACGCGCGCAGGTCGACCATCAGCGCTTCGCGCTCCTCGGAGGTCAGCGGACGGTCCGCCCCGTAGATCCAGACGCGGGCGGAATCCGGAAGCGATGTCAGCGGAACACTCATGCCGGGACCATACGTCGGCCCGCGACCTCCCGCCAACCCGGGTGTGCGCGGGCTGGCAGCCCACGGCCCGCTATTCGTACCGAAGCGCCACGATCGGATCGAGCCGGGCCGCGCGCCGGGCGGGCCAGAGGCCGAAGAACACGCCGACCGCGGCGGCGAACACCACGGCGAGGCCGATCGCCTGCGGCGCGATGGCCATCGTCCAGCCCGCCGACCGCGAGAGCATCTCCGCCGCGCCGTAGGCGAAGGCGACGCCGAGGATCCCGCCGGTCATGCAGAGCGTCGTGGCTTCGAGCAGGAACTGGAGCAGGACCGCCCGCCTCGTGGCGCCGAGCGCCTTGCGCACGCCGATCTCCTTCGTCCGCTCGGTGACCGACACCAGCATGATGTTCATGATCCCGATGCCCCCGACGAGGAGGCTGACCGCGGCGATCCCGGCGAGCAGCATCGTGAACGTCTGCGTTGTCTCCTGCGCCATCTCGAGGAACTGCACGCTGTCGGAGATCCAGAAGTCGTTCTCCCGTCCCAGGGGAAGGCGGTGTTCGCGCCGGAGCACGTCCTCGATCTGCACCATCGCGACGGGAATCGCCGCCTCGCTCTCGACCACGACCTTGAACTGGCTCACGCGGTCGGTCCCCAGCAACCGGAACTGCGCCGTCTCCAGCGGGACGAAGATCTGCTCATCCTGGTTGAACCAGCCCGATCCGCCTTTTCCCTCCAGCACTCCCACGACTTCGAACGAGATGTTCCGGATCGAGATCGTTCGGCCGACGAGTTCGGCGGCTTCAGTGTTCAGCACCGCCGGCACCGCGCCCCCGAGCACGGCGACGCGCCGCCGGCCGCGGTTCTCGGACTCATCGAAGAAGCGCCCCAGTTGAAGCGTGTGGTTCTCGACGGCCACGTAATTCGGCGTCGTGCCGAGAATCCGCACGCTCGCGTTGTTGCGTCCGAACTGGACCTGCAACTGCCCCTGCATCTCGGGGGCGACCTCCGTCAGAGCCGGGGCCCCCCGCCGCACCGCCTCGACATCTTCGGTCGTCAGCCGGGCGTTCGATCCGCCGCGCACGCCGCGGAACATCCCCTGCCCGGGGCGGACCGTAAGCACGTTCGTGCCGAGCGACTCGATCTGGTTCTCGACCTGCCGCTGGGCGCCCTCCCCGAGGGCCACCATCGTGATCACGGCCCCCACCCCGATGACGATCCCGAGCATGGTCAGGAACGAGCGCAGCTTGTTGGCGCGGATCGCATCCATCGCCACGCGAAGAATCTCGAAGAAGATCATCGGACCGCCATCACCTTCCCCCGATGCCCGGCAGCGCCGTCCGGCTGCGGATTCGGTCGAGGAACTCCTGCTGCGCGATGAGCGAGGTGGGGACCGCGACGATCTCCTCGCCCTCCTCGAGCCCGCGGACGATCTGCGTGTGGTCGAAGTCGCTGAGGCCGATCATGACCGGCTTCAGGTCGAGGAGGCCGCTCGCATCGTACCTGAACACGAATGCCGGGCGGGGCTCGTCGGGCCGCCGCGCGGGTCCGCCCCCGCCGCCTCCGGGTCCGCCGCCTCCGCGGTTCCGGAACTGCTGCATCATCTGCCGCCGCTCGTCGTCGGACAGGTTCTGAATGACCCGCATCCGCTCCTGCTGCGACATCGACTGGAATTCCGACATCGGAACCCCGCCGATCATCGGCTCCTCCTCGCCCTCCGCCGATCCATCCCCTTCCGCCGCCGGCCGATCCTGGCTCTGGAAGTCGCGCAGCAGCGCGTTGACATCGGCGTCGATCTCGAGCGCCCGGACGATCTGGACGGCCTCCTGCTGGGATTTGATGCCGCTGTTCGCCACCGCGAGAACGTCCTCCTGGCGCCCGATCACGACTTCGACGTCCGCGTTCATCCCCGGCCGCAGCAGATCCTCCTCGTTGGAAATGCGCGTGAGGACGGCGAACATGGTCACGTTCTGCTCGACGACCGCCTGCGGTTCAATCTTGAGGACGGCCCCCCTGAAGGTCCGGGTGGGATACGCTTCCACCGTGATGTCCGCCGGCAGTCCCGGCTGGAGCCGGCCGATGTCCGTCTCGTCGACGAGCATGCGCACCTGGACCTCGGTGAGATCGGCCATCCGCATCAGCACCGTGCCGCCCGTGAGGTCGCGCGTCCCCGTGACGACCTGTCCCTGCTCCACCGTCCGCTCCACGATGGTTCCGGTGATCGGGGCCCGGAGCGTCACGTCGTCCAGCTTGTCCTCGGCGAGCTCGAGGTTGGTCGTGGCGCGGACCAGGGAAGCCCTCGCGTTCGCCGCCGAGAGGATCGCGTTCTCCAGCTCCTCCGAGGTCACGATGTCGGACTCGTGAAGCGCCTCGACCCGCTCGAGCTGGCGTCCCGCGACATCGTTCTGTGCCTCCGCGACGTCGAGGTCGGCCTGGGCCTGGGCGTGCGCGTTATTCACATCGCGCGGGTCGATCCGCACGAGGAGCGTTCCCTGTTCGACGTTGTCCCCGAGTTCGACGGGCAACTGGAGAACTTCGCCGCCGGCCTGCGACTTGACCTCGATCACGCGGATCGGTTCGACCGTCCCGGTCGCCTCGACGCTGGAGACGATGGTCTGGTGGCCCGCGGTCAGCGTCTGGAGCGTCTGCTCCGGTTCGTTGGCCTCGCCGGTCGCACAACCTGCGACCGCGAGTCCAAGCGCCGTGAGGACGGTGGCGTGGCCCGGGGAACCGCCTCGCAGGCGGAAGCGACGCCGGCAGCGTTCGAATATGGACATCGGAATCTCGTCTCGTGTCGGGGTCCGTGAACGGGCCAGCGGGGCGGCGAAACCGCGCCGTGGTAGCACGCTGAGAGGACACTCCGCGCGGGTCCGACGTTGAAGAGATTACGGCACGCGACGCGAGCGGTCAGGGCTGCGGCTGGTCGAGCCTCCGGCCGAGGAGGGCCTCGATTCCCGCGAGCGCCGCCTCGTATTGGAACCGGCCGCTGACGAGATCGACCTCCGCCTGCGTGAGCGTGATCTGCGCGTCCTGGAGTTCGAGGATGGTGGCGAGGCCGAGCTGGTACCGCTCCTGCACGACCCGGAGGCTCTCCTCGCTGAGTTCGACGTTCCGCTCTGCGAGATCCACCCCCGCGAGCGCGGACTGGGCCGTCGCGTAGCGCGCGTCGAGCAGCGAGCTGATGTTCAGTCGCGCCGCCCGTTCGGATTGCCGGGCCTGGTCCGCCGAAGCCCGGGCGCGGAACACCTGCGTCTCGCGCTGGAAGCCGTTGAAGAGGGGATAGCTGCCGGAGAGCCCGATCGACCACGAACGGTTGGATGGTGGAAACTCCTGGTTCGCCCACCCGTAGCCGGCGCCGATGGAGATTGTGGGCAGGTAGCTGGAGCGCGCGCTCGACACCGCGGCCTCGGCGGCCTCGACGGCCGCGGAGGCGGCCTGCAGCGCGGGCGCCGTCACATCGGCCATCGCGAACAGTTCGTCACGCGTGAAGGGGATCGCGGCCATCGCGAGTTCCGCCTCGGCGGTCGGCCCCACGAGGGTTTCGGAGCCGACGACCTCGGTGAGTTCGAAGGTCCGCGTGCGCGCGTTGTTCTCCGCGTTCAGCAGCGCGAGTTGCGCGTTGTTGAGGTCCACCTGCGAACGGAGGGAGTCCGAGCGCGTCGCCCGTCCCAGCTCCAGCTGCTGCCTGACGAACTCCAGCTGGTCCGCCTGCCGCTGGACGCGGCGTTCCTCGACGGCGACGAGTTCGAGCGCCGCGACGTTCGCCGAGTACGCCTGTTTCACCGCCTGGATGACCTGGAACTCGGCCTCGCGATAGCGGGCGTTCTGTTCGACGATTCCAAGACGGGCGCCCTTCAGGTCCGTGAACCGGCTCCAGCCGTTGAAGAGCGTGTATCCGGCGTTGATCTGAGTGGAGTAGCTCGTCGCGACGATCCCCTGGCTGAGGGCGTCGAGCCGTCCCGTCGATGAGTTCGAGTAACCAAAGCTCATATTGACTGACGGGAGGAGCTGGCCGATCGCGCTCAACTGGTTGTGCTCGGCCATCTCGATCTGCGAGTAGGCCTGGAGCAGCTGAGGGTTGCGGCGCAGCGCGATCTCGACCGCTTCATCGACCGTGATCTGGCGGACGTTGTCGCTCGCCTGCACCTGCGCCTCGGCCATCCGGGGCGACGCTGCCGCAAGCAGAGCCACCGGCAGCAGGACAAACCCCCATCGACGAAGACCGGCGCTCGGCCGGCCTCCGCACCCTGATCTATGTCGAATGGTCATCGTTTCCTCGCCCCCTCAGGGGCTGATTTGACGTCTCTCGGTTGTCAGTCGTTTCGCTGCGGGTCGTCGCGCTCCTGCGACCCCCGTTCACCGCCGCGCTCTCGCCCGTCGCCGTAGCGCTGCCGCAGCAACTCCCGATAGTCCTCACCCTGCTCCTCCGTCAGCACCGACTCGATCTGAGTCCGGACCGAGTCCAGCAGCGCCCGGTATTGCGGCTGAACCGCCTCGCGCAGCGCCCGCGCCTCGTCGCGGTAGTGGTCGAGGAAGTCCTCGATCCGCGACCGCTGCTCGGCCGTAAGGCCCAGTTCATCGGCAAACTGCTCGATTGTGGTCTGCCGCCCCCTCGATCGGTCATCGCGCTCTCGCGTGTCCGCAGAACTGGTCTCCGCCACCGGCTCCTGCTCTTCCGCGCCGGCGAACAGATCGAGGCGGTCCGCCGCGACGCCGACTGCAGCGCCCGTCGCGAAGACGAGCGTCAGGAGCAGCGTCGCCCGGAATCTTGAAGTGTCCATACGCACCCGGTTCGTATCGCGTTTCAGCGAGTTACGGATTAGCGAGTTACGGATTGATGAGCGCGGCCGTCAGCACCGCGTCGCGACTCGGCTCGATGAGGTCGATGAGCAGCGCGGGCGGGGCTTCGGCGTCCGGTGCCAGCGAGCGCACCAGCCCGACCGGCTCCGGATCCACGTCCGCGGCGAACTCGGGGGCGTCCGGCAGGGAGCTGCGATACAGCAGAACGCCGGCCGCGACGAGCAGCCCGGCGGCCAGCGGCGCGAGCGCCGCGGACCAGCTTGCGGTCACGTCGAGCCAGGAGAGGGGTCGCCGCTCGAACAGCGCTTCGGCCGCGGCCATCACGCTCCGGCGCAGGCGGCGCCGCGTGAGTTCATCGGGCCGCAGCGGCTCGAGATACTCGGCCCACGCGGGCCCGCGCCCGCCGTTCTGATCTCTCCTATTCATCGTCATCCGCTCCTCCGGCGCCGGAGGCGGGCGCTTCGCCGAGAAGCCGGCGCAGCGCGTGCCTGCCGTGATGAAGGTTCGCCCTCGAAGTTCCGACTGCGATCCCGAGAATCTTCGCGATCTCCGCGTGGTCGTACCCTTCGAGGTCGTACATCATGACTGCCGTTCTCTGTCGTTCCGGAAGCTGCCCGAGTGCGTCGAGTACTCGCTTCCGTGCGTGTCTCCGCTCGAATTCACGATGCGGATCGTCCCGCGACGCCGCCGTGTCCGTCAGCTCCGAATGCGTCCGCAAGAGCTCACGCCGCCGGAGGTTCAGGCACGTGCTCCTCAGCACGCGATAGAACCACGGGCCGAAACGGCTTCCCGGCCGCAACTGCCCGATCCGCTCGAGCGCGCGAATGAACGCGGCCTGTACCGCGTCTTCCGCGTCCTGCTCGTGGCGCAGAATCGACAGCGCCACCGCGTAGGCCGGGTCCGTATATCTTGTCACGAACAGGGAAAACGCCCGCGAATCGCCGGCCTGCACGGCCTCCACGAGGCCGGGCTCGTCCGCGCCGGGATCCGGCGGCTCCACAGGTCCGGAGCCGGGGCCGGCCGCGTCGCCGGGCGATCCGTTACGCGTTCGCGTTTCCTCCGCCAAAGACATCCCCATCGCTTGGGTAACACGCCCTCGATGCCGGCCGTTGCACCGGCTCCGGGCGGCGTTTGCCCCGGCGCTTGTTCCTTCACCGTGGCCGTCGCATCTTCGGCTCCGTGAACAACGAAACGCAAGCCCGGCCCGCCGCCGCCGAAACGCCCGATCGAGCCCATGCTCTAGCTGGCCGAACCCTCATCCAGGAACGCATCCGCGGCATGCGAAAAGTCGTGGGGAGAAGGCTCTCGCCCGGCGACATCGTCCTCAGGAAGGCGTCTCCCGAAGTGCGGCGCCATCTCTTCGAGGAAGCGTGCGAGCTGTACTGGAACGAGATGAGCTGGGAGGAGATCACCCAGGAGGAACTCATCGGAGACGAGGCACTCACGGAGATGATCTTCCCCGGGCTGCTCGCGCTCATCGACGCGTTCCTTCCGAAGGCTCCGAACGGGGAGCCGGATCGAGACCGCGAGCACCGCGACGTCGTACACGATTTTCTCGATTGGCTGGCCGCCCGGCTCGTGACCCTGCGCGAGGCGCGACCCGCCGCGGAGGACGCGAGGGCGCGGAACCTCCGCCAGAAGAACGTGACCGACGCCCTCATCGACCTCATCGCGTTTCGCGTGTGCGCACTGACTTCCGACGAGATCGAGACCTACCAGAACGCCTGAATTCCATTCGAAGAAAAGACGGATGAATACGATCGTCTGCATGAAGCGCGTGCCGGACTCGGCCACGCGGGTGAGAGTGACCCCCGACGGCGCGGGACTGGATCCGGCCGGCGTCAAGTACGTCGTGAACCCCTACGACGAGTTCGCGCTCGAGGATGCGATCCGCCGCAAGGAAGAGGCGGGGGAGGGGAAGGTGACGGTCATCGCCCTCGGCCCCCCGGAGACCGCCGAATCGATCCGCCAGGCGCTCGCGATGGGGGCGGATGAGGGCGTCCTGCTCTCGTGCGCGGGCTCGCACGACGCGCTCTCCGTCGCGCGGACGCTGGCCGACGAGATTCGAGGCCGCGAGGTCGACCTCGTGCTGTTCGGGAAGCAGGCGATCGATGACGACAACATGCAGGTCCCGCAGATGGTGGCCGAGTTTCTGGGCCTCCCGTGCGCGACCGTCGTCGTCGGCCTCGAGATCGCGGGAGGCGATGCGACGGCGCGCCGCGAGGTGGAAGGCGGCCACGAGGTCGTCGAGTTCTCGCTGCCGGCCGTCGTCTCGACGCAGAAGGGGCTCAACGAGCCGCGGTATCCGAGCCTCAAGGGGATCATGGCGGCGAAGCGGAAGCCGCTCGAGGAACGGGAGGTGACGCTCGATGCGCCGACGATCGAATTCCTCCGCCTCGATGAACCGCCGGCGCCGGCCGCGGGCCGGATCGTCGGCGAGGGGGTGGACGCCGTGCCGGAGCTGGTGCGGGCGTTGCGCGACGAAGCGGGGGTGCTCTGATGCCCGGGGCGCTGGCGTACGCCGAGATCCGCGACGGAGAGGTGAGCCGGGCCTCGCGGGAGGCGGTCGGGCTCGCGCGGCGGATCGCTGCCGACGCGGGAGGAGAGACCCACGCCGTCGCGCTCGGTCCCCCCGGTACGGAGGCCGCGGCCGCTCAACTCTGCGGTTTCGGCGCCGACCGCACCTGGGTCGGCGAGTCGGAGGCTCTCGCGCTGTCTCAGCCGGATATCGCCGCGGCGGCCATTGCCCGGCTCGTCGAGGCCGGGGACTACGACGCCGTGATCTTCGCGGCGACCGCCCAGGGGAGGGACATCGCTCCGCGCGTCGGTGCGCGGCTCGGGCGCAGCGTGGCCTCGGAAGTCGTCGAATGCCGGCGGGAGGACGGCGCCATCGTCGTCCGCCGGCCCATGTACGCCGGGAAGGCGATCGCGACCCTGCGCTTCACCCCGGGTCCGGCCGTGATGACGATCCGGGCCAACGTCTTCGCGCCGGCCGAGGAGAGCGCGACGGGGCAGATGTCGAGCCTGGATCTCGAGGGTCTCGAGGGCCGGGTGCGGACGACCGCGCTGGAGCAGGGGGATCGCGACCGGCTCGACGTGAGCGAGGCGACGACGATCGTCTCGGGCGGCCGCGGGATGCAGGGGCCGGAGCACTGGCCGCTGCTCGAGGCGCTCGTGGAAGCGCTCGGCGACGAGGCGGCGCTCGGCGCGAGCCGGGCGGTCGTGGATGCGGGCTGGCGGCCGCATGGGGAACAGGTGGGCCAGACCGGCAAGACCGTGTCGCCCAACCTCTACTTCGCGGTCGGGATCAGCGGGGCGATCCAGCACCTCGCCGGGATGCGCACGGCCAAGGTCATCGTGGCGATCAACCGCGATGCGGATGCGCCGATCTTCGGGGTGGCGGACTACGGTCTCGTGGGGGACGTGTTCGAGGTGCTGCCGGCGCTCACCGAGGCGGTTCGCGAAGCCCGCCAGGGCAGTTGAGTCCGGATCGACCGGCATGAGTCTCCGGGCCGTGCGCGCGGACATCGCGCGTTGGGCGGAGCAGGGCGATCCCATCGCCGTGGCGACGCTCATCGCCGTGCGCCGTTCGGCGCCGCTGCCGCCGGGCGCGCGGTTCGCGATCTCGGCCGCCGGAGAGCTGAGCGGCTCGATCTCGAGCGGGTGCGTGGAAGGCGACCTGCACGAACGGCTCTCCGCGCTGCTGGGTGGCGGCGCGCCGGCCTCCGTCACGTACGGGATCACGGACGAAATGGCCGCGGGCGTGGGCCTCTCCTGCGGCGGGGAGATCGACGTCCTCCTCGACCACTACGATCCCGGCGACCCCGTCTGGCATCGCCTCTGGCAGCTCCAGGAGGCCGGCGCCCCGGGTGTCCTCCTCACCGGCGCGGCGGCGCGCACGCGCTCGCGGCAACTCCTCCTCGAACCGGACCGGTCGCTGGGAACGCTCGGGTCCGCCGAACTCGACCGGGCGGCCCGCTCCCGCGTCGACGATTGGCTCGGCCGGTCGGACGCCCGCGTCGTCGAACTCGTGCGGGACGATCCGGACAGCCTCGTCTTCGTCGAGTCCTTCGCCCCTCCCCCGCGGCTCGTCATCGTGGGGGCGACCCCGATCGGGCATGCGCTGTGCGCGATGGCGCACCACACCGGCTTCGAGGTCGTGGTCGTGGATCCGCGCGAGGCCTTCCTGCGGCCGGAGCGGTTTTCGGATGCCGCGTCGCTCGACGCGCGCTGGCCGGACGAGGCGATGGCCGCGCTCGATCTCGACCCCCGAACGAGCGTCGTCATCCTCACGCACGACGAGAAGCTGGATGAGCCCGCACTGGAGACGGCGCTCGCCTCCCGCTGCGGCTACATCGGCCTCCTCGGCGGACGCCGGACGCAGCAGCAACGTCGAGCCGCGCTCCTCGCTCGGGGGCTGGACGAGGCGGCATGCGACCGCATCCATGGTCCGGTCGGGCTGCGGATCGGCGCCCGCTCGCCCGCGCAGATCGCCGTCTCCATCCTCGCGCAGCTCATCGCCCTCGACAGAGCGCCCTGACGCCGGCGCGGGATCGCGCCGCGCCGGTTCAGTCGCGTTCAATCACGCGCGCGCCGGATCTTCCACCGGTCCACCACGCGCCGACCCCGCACGACCTCGAAGCGGTCGAAGTGCGCGACCGTGAGGCAGGCGTGATTCGGAAGGACGCGGACCTTCTCGCCCACGGCGAACCGCCCGGACAGGCGCCCGTGTTCCTGGCTCACGGAACGCACCTGATGGTCGCTCAGCTCCCGTCCGGACGTGTCGCGGAAGAGGCGGCCGTAGTGAGGCGGATCGTCCGGCCCCACATCCTTGGACAGAGCGAGCGCGCCGCAGTCCGCGATCGCCCCGTCGGATCCTTCGCGCGCGGAGACGACCGTCGCGAGCACCGTGACCGCGCAGTCGCTCACCGCGCACGACCCGAGCCGCGTCTGGGTGTAATCGTAAAGTGCGTAGTTCCCCGGCCGGGCCTCGTCGATTCCCTCCAGCGTCTCGACCCGGCTCATCCCGGGGGTCGAACCGAGCGAGAGCGCCCCCGGCTCGAGCCCCGCCTCGCGGAGTGCGCGACCCACTTCGACCATCACCCGTCGCTCCTCGTCCGCCAGCGCGGCGATGGCGGCGGGCGAACCCGCTCCGTAGGTGTGGCCGGCGTGCGTCAGGCATCCGCGCAGCGACAGCCGATCCGCGCGTGAGATCCGCCTCGCGATCTCGACGACCCGGCCGCTTTCGTGCGGGACGCCGGAGCGCCCGTAGCCACAGTCGATTTCGAGCCAGACGGAGAAGGGGGCGCCCGCGGCTTCGAGCGCCTCGACGGCCGTGGGGGAGTCCACCGTCACGCCGAGTTCGACGCGGCGGGAGAGCGCGGCCGCCTCGCCGATCCATGAGAGATTGAGGGGAAAGGCCCACAGGATGTCATCGAAGCCCGCCTCCGCGAAGATTCGGGCCTCCGCGAGCGTGGAAACGGCGATGCCCGACGCGCCGCTCGCTCGCTGAAGTTCGGCGATCTGCACACACTTGTGCGTCTTCACGTGGGGGCGAAGCCGAACGCCGAGGGCGTCCGTGCGTTCCTGCATGACCCGGAGGTTGTTCTCCAGGACATCGAGATCGAGGACAAGCGCCGGAGTGCGGAGATCGGACAGGTCCGGCGCGTGGGTGGCAGCGTTCCCGGCGTTCACGCAGCAAAGGTAGTTGGGGGATCACCGTTCCGCTAAGTTGCGAAGAGGGTTGCGGGCCGGTGGCGGGTCGAGTGACCGCAAAGCCGTAGAGGTCGTCTTATTCACGAAGAGAAGATCTTTCGGATCGGGCCGGAGGGTCGGGTTCCGGACGATGAACCGAGCGACGCGGATGTCGTGACCGCCGTAATCGAAGGCGATCGCGAGGCGTACGGTGTTCTCGTGCGCCGGTACAAGGACGTGCTGTACCGCTACGCGGAGCGCATGACCGGGCGCGCGGACGACGCCGCGGATATCGTGCAGCGCACGTTCATTCGCGGCTTTCGGAGCCTCGACCGCTGCCGTGATCGGGAACGGGTGGGAGGCTGGTTGTTTCGGATCGCCGTCAACCTGTGCAAGGATCAGTTGAAGGGGCGGGCACGGCGGGAGGTGTCGCTGGAGGCGGCCGGCCCGCTGACGGCGACGCGGGGTCTTCCCGAGGCGCGCGCCGAACGGACGGAAATACGGGAACAGATATACCGGGCCTTGCAGTCGCTGAGCGAAGAGCAGCGTGAAGCTTTCGTCCTCAAGCACGTCGAGGGCTGGTCGTACGAAGAGATGGCCGAGAGACTTGGAGCGTCGGTGTCCGCGTTGAAGATGCGCGTACATCGGGCTCGGGATCAGTTACAGGTGCTGTTAGAGAACTACCGATGAACGACGATCTGAAGCTGTACCTGGATGGAGAAATCGACCGTTCGGAACTCTCGCGGGAGTTTCGCAGGGAAGCCGAGCGGTGGGATGCCCTCCTGTCGGACGTGCGGGATTCGGGGGTGCACGGAGCTCCGGTCGGACTCGAATCGAGGGTCATGGCCGAGGTTCGCCAGGAGCGGCGTCGGCCCTTGCCGAGTCTCGTGGACTGGTGGGTGCATCCCCGCTCCGTGCGCGTCCGGCCCTGGCTGGGACTCGCGGCGGCCGCCGTGCTTGCGACGTTCTTCCTCTTGCCGCGGGAGAACGTATACACCGAGCCGGCGGGGGCGGCGACGGCACTCGTGGGCGAAGAAGTCCACTACGTGCAGTTCCGTCTCGAGGCGCCCGGCGCGGCGTCGGTCCACGTTGCGGGCGACTTCAACGACTGGCAGCCGGAGGTCGCGCTGGCCGATCCCTACGGGACCGGCGTGTGGACCGGTCGTGTGAGGCTCCCGCCCGGCGTGCACAAGTACATGTTCCTCGTGGACGGCGAGACCTGGATCACGGATCCGCACGCGGAACGTTATGTGGAGGACGGTTACGGCAACCAGAATGCCGTGATCGCCATCACGGGCGGCGCGGGCGCCCGCTCGCTGGCTCCCTAGCCAGAGCAGGCAGCCCGTGGCAACAGCCCTGCGGCGCCGTTCTCCCGCGGCCGTATTCCTCGTCGCCAGCCTTCTCGCGCTCGGGCCGCCGCTCGCCGGTCAGGACGCGCGCGCGCGCTTCAGCCGTCATCTGGGCGCGGTCTACGCGGCGCGTACCCTTTCCGTCATAGAGGCGGGCGTCCAGGACGGTCTGCCCCGAGGTCTCCTGATCGACAAGGCCATGGAGGGCGTGGCGAAGGGGATGTCTCCGGAGGTCGTCCTCGCCGCCGTCGACACGTTCGCCGCGGAGCTGCGGGATGCGGCGTCCGTCGTCGGTCCGGGGGCCGCGCCGATCGCGCTCGAGAAAGCCGCGGATGCCCTTCGCCGCGGTGTCGGGCGCGAGCTCCTGATGCGGCTGGGACGTGACCGGGCCGATTTTCCTCTCCTGGTCGTCTCCCTCGAGGAGTTGCTGGACGCCGGCGTGGAACGGGGTTTGGCCGAAGATCTCCTGCGCTACGCGGTGGCCGAAGAGTTCGACAGCGATGCGGTCCTCCGACTGCCCGCCAGCGTGAAACTGCTCATTCGGGAGTGCGGCGATGGTCAACCCGACTCCTGCTGGTCGCAGGCGAGCATGAGGGAGTGCGCCCGCGTGATGCCGACGCGGCCGTGCCCGACTCGAACGCTTGCGGAGGCGGCCCGCTCGGCCGCGGCGCGGCTCCTGCTCGCCCGTTCCCCGCCTCCCCGCAGCCTGCGGACGTCTGCGACACCGGGCTAGCACCCTTCCCGGTCTCTGCCGTATACTCTCGGACTTTCCGGCGGCCGAGCCCGCCGACGCAGGGTTTTGCCATGGGCGCTGGCCCACGGATCTCACCCGCGGATCTCGCCCACGGATGATGGAGAGGGCCTTGGCAGCCAGAGTGACCGCGGCGGTCACGGGTACCGGGAGCTACCTGCCGCCGGACAGCATCGACAACTTCCAGCTTCTCGGCATGGGCACGCTGCGCGAGTCGTTCGACGTCGGGCAGGCGCGGTCCGCGCTCAGGGGTGTCGAGGGTGCCAACGGACTATCGGCCCCCGAGGTCTTCGATCAGTGGGCGTACCAGTTGACCGGCATCCGGTCGCGCCGGCGGATCCCGCCGGAGAGCGACCTGACGACCGAGGACATGTGTGCCCGGGCGGGGCTCGCCGCGCTGGAGGCGGCCGGACGCGAGCCGGACGAGATCGACCAGCTCTATGTCGCGACCGTGTCGCCGTCCGACGAAGTTCCGAACAGTGCCTGTACCGTGGCGACGAAGATCGGGAATCCACGATTGGGAGGATTCGCGATCAACGCGGCGTGCGCCGGCTTCGTGTACGGCGTGGGGGCGGCGTGGTCGGCGATCGTCAGCGGCATGGCGGAGCGGGTCCTGGTGGTTTCGGGCGACGCCCTCACGCGGCTCGTGGACTACACGGACGTGCGGACGGCCGTGCTCTTCGGCGACGGAGCCGGGGCGGTCGTGCTCGAGCGGAGCGAAACGGACCACGGGGTACTCGGCCCGATGGCGGCGTCCGGCTGGTTCGCTCGCGACCCGCTGTACCTCGTCGGGCAGAGCTGGCGGGACGATCGGGACCGGATCCCCATTCTCCACATGGAAGGCGGGCCGCGGATCGTCCGCAACGCGATCGTCAAGATGGCCGAAGTGGGCGATCAGGCGCTTCAAAAGGCGGGTCTCGACTGGTCCCACGTGGATTTTGTGATCCCTCACCAGGCGAACGCGCGAATCACGCAGGGCCTCGAGCAGAGGCTGGAACTCCCGAAAGGGCGCGTCGTCCACAACATCGTCGACTACGGCAACATGTCCGCCTCGACCGTCGCCGTGACGCTCGATGAGGTCGTCCGCGGAAAGCACGGACCCGTGCCGGACCCGGCCACGATCGTTCTCACCTCGATCGGCGGCGGCTACACGATGGCGGCGGCGGTCGTCCGCATCTGATTCGACGGGCCGTCTGACAGCCCGCGGCGGACCCGCGCGTCAAGCGGGACTCGCCCACTCCCTGAGCGGAATCACGTCAACGCGGTCCCCGGCGCCGATGGCGTCCGTCCCGACGGGGATCGCGAGGAGCCCGTCGGCCAGCATCGACCCCAGGTTGCCCGAACCCTGCGGACCGCTCAGGCGAGCCGTGAGGACGCCGGACTCGGCGGATCCGATGAGCACGCGCACGAACGAAAGCACGTCCCGGGGCCCGCGCAGGTCGTGTGCCGCGACGCACTGCAGCGGTCGCCGGCAGGGGCGCGCGAACCCCGCCATCTTGCGGATCGCCGGCCTTACGAGCGTTTCGTACGTGACGAGCGCCGAGGCCGGATTGCCCGGGACCCCCCAGAACGGCCGGCCGCCGAGCAGGCCGAAGACGGCGGCGCTGCCGGGGCGCATCCGCAGGCGCCAGAAGGAGCGCTCGAAGCCGAGTTCGTCGAGTACCTGCTTCACATAGTCGTGTTCGCCGACGCTCACGCCGGCCGCGGAGACGATCGCGTCGCAGGCTCCGGCCTGCGCGAGACAACGGTGCAGGTCGTCGGGGTCGTCCCGGGCGATGCCGAGCGGCACCGGTTCCGCCCCGGAATCCGCGATCTGGGCGGCCAGCGCGTGCCCGTTCGAGTTCATGATCTTCCGCCCGGCCCGCACCTCGTCGAATTCATCGAAATCCGCGAGTTCATCTCCGTTCGCAAGCACGCCGACGCGGGGTCGCCGGCCCACATCCACCTGGTCGAGGCCGGCCGACGCGAGCAGCGCCACCGCCGCCGCCCCAAGTTCCTCCCCGCGCTCCACCACCGTGTCGCCCGCCTTGACATCCTCCCCGAGGAAACGGATGTGCCGCTCCCCGTCGGCATCGTCGAATATGCTCACGTGCTTGTCCGGGCCTCCGTCCGTGTGCTCCACGCGGACGACGCCCGTGGCGCCCTCCGGCACCGGCGCCCCCGTCATCACGCGCGCCACGGAGCCGGGCTCCAGCGGCCCGCGCGGAAACGCGCCGGCCGGGATGTCGTCGGAGATCGGGAGAACCACGGGCCGTTCCGGGCTCGCGCCGCGAACCTCGTCGATTCGGACGGCGAATCCGTCCATGGCGCTGTTGTCCCAGGGCGGGTGGGGGGCGACGGCTTTCGCGTCGCGTGCGAGGGAGCGGCCGAGGGCGGCGGAGAGCGGGATCCGTACCGTCTCCAGCGGCGACACAGCGTCCAGCACGAGAGCGAGGGCTTCGTCGAAGGAGATCCAGTCCGCGTCGTTCATGTTTCACCGCCGAGGCGCTTCGCCACCGAAAGCTAGAAGTAGTACCAGATGGAGATGCTGAACTCCGGGTTGTGGCCCCACACGGAACCCTGCGGCGCCGGCGCTCCGGAGGCCTCGAACAGGTCCAGGGTGGTTCCGAAGAGGAATCCGTCCGGAGACGTCACGCGGACCAGGTAGTCGCGGGCCTCGAAACCGATCCCGATCGTCTCCGTCGGAAAGATCTCGAACCCCAGCCCCACAAAAATGTGCGGAGCGGTGGAGATGTCGTACCGGAAGGGTTCGAGCGCCTGGTCGGCGAGGAACTCGGAGGCGCCCTCGTCGACGCCGAACACGAAGCCGCCGCCGATGAGCCCGTAGGGGTGGATCCCGTTCCACGTCCGCGCTCCGGTGAGGCCGATTTGCGCGCCGAGGTCGGCCCGCAGCCAGCCCGCGGCGACGGTGTCGACGACCATCGGTCCAGCCGGGTCGAGGACGTCCAGCGTCCATCGGTCCGCCGCTCCGTATGTGGCCCCAAGCTCGAGAGAAAGGGGACTCGACGCCCGGACGCGCATTCTGGCGCCCGCCACGTTGGTGGGTCCCTGGGCGAACTCGAGCCGCCCCCGGTTCCCCGCGTGGTGGCCCCCGAAAAGGCCGACGCGGAAGCCCTTCTCGCGCCAGCGGAAGGGGGAGTCGATGCGTTCGGCCTGCGCCTCGAGCGTCGCCGGGGCTGCGGCGAGCAGGGCGAGTCCGACGACGAGGATCAGTCTGTTTGACACTGGGTTGACGCGGATTCCATATGTTGGATGAGTCGAATCTCGAACGGAAATGGCCCCAACTCGCGAGTTTCGCGACGGGGTCGCGGCGCGGGGAATGTAGGTGGAGGACCGGGTCCTAACCAGAAAAACGTCTCGTCGCGGTCGCCTGCGACACCGGCTTCTCCTGCCGGTCGTCCTGGCGTGTGCGTACGCGCCGCCCCCCGTGGCCGCGCAGCTGCGCGAAGTCGTCATCGACGGCGAGGTCTTCCGGAGGATGGCGGATGGCCGCCGGCTGGCCGAACTCGCGCTGCGCACGCCGGTTATCCTCAGGCGTACGGAAGGGATCTGGGCGGAGGTGGAGATCGAGGGTTGGGTCCCGTCCAGCTCGGTCGCGCCATCCACCCGCGAGGGCCACAACGGCGTCATCGCCAGCCGGGGAGGCGAACGTCTCAGATCCGGACCCGCCGGGTCCGTGACCGGACTGCTCCTCGAGGGCTTCCTCGTCGACCGGCTGGAGGAGCGGGGGGACTGGAGCCGCATTCGCCGCTCGGGCTGGGTACGCGAGGCCGCGCTCGGGGCGAGCGACGCCGCCGGTGGCGAAGCCGGCATCCTGGCCGGCGTCTCGGCCGCGGCGCTGAGCGCGAACCCGGATGACTATGCCGGCGCGACCCTCCAATGGACCGTCCGGTTTCTGTCGCTGGAACGGGCCGAACCGGAGCGGATCGACTTCTACGAGGGAGAGCCCTTCCTGCTCGCGCGGGCCCCTGACCCCGGGGACGGTCTGGTCTACATCGCCGTCCCTCCCGACCTGCTGGCCGCGGCCGAAAAACTCCGGCCCCTCCAGACCCTCGACGTGCTCGTGAAGGTCCGGACGGGCCGGTCGGCGCTACTGAGGGTCCCGATACTGGACCTGCTCGAACTCTACTGAGCCGATTCCGGTCCGGGACCCTCCGCGGGGCCGGGCGAGCGGAGAGCCGCTACCGGTTCCCCTGGTTCCCCTCGCTCTCGGCCTCGTTCAGGAAGGCCTCTGCCTCCATCAGGCCGGCGTGCGCAAGGCCGCTCCAGAGGTTGGCGACCTTCGCGTAGGCCTCGGCGGCGAGCACCGCGTCGCCGTTGGCGGCGTGCGCCCGGGCCAGGCCGAGGAGCGAACGCGGCCGGTTCGGCATTCGCAGCAGCGACGTCTCGAACTTCTCGACCGCCTTGTCGGGCATCCCGAGTTCGAGCAGCAGTTCACCGTAGAGTTCGTGGAGGGGCTTGACCGGGCTCGCGGAGCCGCGCGGCGGCGCCATGCTCATGACCTCCGCCTCGGCCTCGTCCATGAGACCGGTCGCCACGTCGGGATGGCCCATCGCGGCGTGCCGGAGCGCCCCGACCTGCTTGTGCATGACGTGCGTGTAGCCCTCGCCGTCCGACAGTTCCTTCAGGGCGGCCTCCGCCTCGGTCACGATCGCCTGGTCGCCCATGCGGTGGGCGCTGAGTCCCGTGGCGAGGAGTTCATGCGCCGGGGAGTCTTCGGTGACCGGCTGGGTCTCCCACTGCTCGGTCTCGACGATGTAGCGTGCCTTGAGGAGCGAGACCGCGTTCTGCGCCCGCGCGATGCCGGCCGCGCCCCGCGCCCCGCCCGTCGTCGCGAAGCCCTCGTTGTCGACCATGTCCGCGAGCCGATCCATCCACAGCCGCGCCTTCTCGTAGTCGCCGCGCTGGAGGTCGCCGTACTGCCCCCAGTCGAGCGAGTGCACCGCGTCGCCCACCGCGTCGCCGGGCTGCCACAGCTCCTGCGCCACGTCGTAGGCCGACTGGTTGTTGCCGGACACGCGTTCCCACATCCCGTGCTGGATGAAGATGTGCGTCGGCATGTGCCGTGCGTGGGAAACCGCCGGCGCGATGTCCGCGAACGCGTAGGCCGCGTCCAGCGCGAGCGGGGCCATGATCGGATTGTCAAAGGAATGGATCGTGTAGTGCGCCGCGCCCGGGTGCATCGGATTCGCGTTGAACAGCCGGAGCGCGATCGCCCCCGCCATCACGTTCCAGCGCTGGCTCAGATCGCGCGTCGCCGCGGTCGCCCCGAGCAGCGAGAGCGCGTAGAAAGCTGCGACCTCCGGGTCCTCCGGATAGGCCTCGTACAGGTCGCGCATCGCCTCCATGTATCCGACGCGCCGCTCCGTATGGTCGGCCTCGCCCCACAGGATCTCGACGGCCTTCAGGAAGCCCTTCTCCCGGTCCGTCGGCGCTTTGGCCATGCGTTCGGCCGGCGTCTCGCCCAGCCTTTGCAGCGCCTTTCTCGGATCCGTCGGGTCCATCTGGGAAACGAGCGGGTGGTTGTAGGCGAGCGACTCGCCCCAGTAGGCCATCGCGAAGTCCGGGTCCAGTTCCTGTGCCGCGTGGAACTGCTCCCGCGCCTGCTTCCAGCCGAAGCTGTGCAGGATCGCCACGCCCCGGAGGAAGCGCTCCTGCGCCTCGCCCGTCGCGGAGGTCGGGAAGGTGATCGATCCGACCTCGTCGAACTGAGCCTCGACCTGCGCGGGAACCGCCGACAGCATCGCGCCAAGGAGGAACGCCGGAAGCATCATGGACCATCTTTTCATCGTACTATCCCTCTCAGGAAAGAAACGCCGGCCTGTTTCGTCCGGTACTGCACTGAAGTCACGGTGTCAAAACCGGAAGCGGGCAGCAAGGCGTCATGCCGCGGCGCGGCGTCGCCCGCCGCCTCACGCGTCCGGGAGTTCGTAGTTGATCGTCAGCGTGTGCGCTCCGTCGCCGTCGACGGCGATCTCGACGGAACCCGTCAGTCCCTTCAGGTCGCCGGTCGCCGAACCCGGCACGATCTGTCCGCCCGTCTGTTCGCGGCCGCTCGCGCTCAGCCCCCAGTGCTGCATGACGAACGTCCCCTCCCGTCCGCCGAGCGCTCCCCGCACGACCTCGCGAGCGATGTAGCCCGCTCCAGCGGTGATATCCGCCACATCCGCCTGACACATGAGGAGCCGGGCCTCGCTCTCCGCCACGAGGTCCCCGCCGAACCGCTTCAGGACCGTGGCGTGCGAGAGGGTCGGCCCCCCGCCGCCGGACTCCGGTTCGCCCTGGTCCCAGCCAGTGACCTCGAAGGAGGCGACCGCGCGCGTCATGCCGGACTTCTCTGTGGCCTTCCCTGTTGCCGCCGGGCTCTCGCTAGAGCTCCGCCACGGCGGTGGACAGGTTGTCCAGGGCGCGCTTCACGAGCGTGCGCGAGGTCGCGATGTTCATCCGCATGTGCCTCTCGCCGCCGGTCCCGTAGCTGGGTCCGTTGTTGAGATAGATGCGCGCATTCTCGGCGAGCCAGCGCTGCAGGATGCTCTCCGGCGACACCGGATCCGCGGCCGTCCGGTTCTCGTGATCCGCCTTCCCCTGCGCATCGATGCGGTCCATCAACCCGCCCATGTCGAGCCACGCGAGAAAGGTGCCCTGCGCCTTCGTGTACTTCACGCCCGGCACGTTCTCGCGAATGTAGGACTCGGTGAGGTCGTGGTTGCCGTCGAGGTAGACGAGGAGCTGGTCGAGCCACTCATCGCCCTCGTTATTGGCGGCGCGGGCGGCGTACATGCCCAGCGTGCTGAGGTCCGCCCGCGTGTACTGGCGAAGGCGCGTCATGAAGGAGGGGTTGGTCGAGAAGTACCAGGCGACCTTGTTTGCCGCGAGGCTGAAGGTCTTGCTGTTGGATTTGAAGGTGACGCTGTTGTCGACGATCTTCGGATCGAGGCTGGCGAACGGCGTGTACTTCTGTCCCTTCGTCACGAAATCGCAGTGGATCTCGTCGGAGAGCACCGGCACGCGGTGCTCGAGACAGATCTCGCCCATGCGCGTCATGTCTTCCGCCGACCAGCAGTTTCCGGTCGGGTTCTGCGGGTTGCAGAGGATGAAGGCGTGGACCCGCTGCACGCGGCGCTCGAAGTCGTCCCAGTCGATCTCGTAGACGCCGTCGACGACCTTCATTTCACTGTCCTCGGCGACGTTCCGCGCGAAGCGCAGGTCCGAGTAGAAGCCGTTGTAGGTCGGCGTCGTCATGAGGACCCGGCTGCCCGGAGGCGCGAAGGTGTGCAGCCCCGCGATGATTCCGGGGTGGACGCCGCTCGTCCAGACGATGGTCGAGGGGTCGATGTCGAGGTCGTAGCGGCGCTGGTTCCAGGCCACGACGGCGTCCGTGAAGGAGCTGTCGCGGTGCTGGTAGCCCCAGTTCTCGTGTGCGGAGCGCTCGGCGATCGCCCGGGTGATGCACGGCGCCGCGCGGAAGTCCATGTCCGCGATCCCCATGCCGACCTCAAGATCCGGGCCGAACTGCTCGATGGCGCGGTCCCACTTGACGCAGTCGGTGCCGCGCCGGTCGTAGATTTCGTCGAAGTCGAATTCCTCGCCGGCGACGCCGAGCCCGGCCGGGGCGACATCGGTCGCGGCCACCTCGCTCGCAAGCGCCGAACGCGCGCCCACGGCGCCCAGGACGGCGGTGGCTCCCGTGCTCTTGAGAAACGCCCGACGATTCAGACCGTGATTCCGCAGCATTTGCACGCCCTCCTCGGAACTTTCCCTCGCGGCGGATCGACACCGCGCAGCCGATTCAGGGTGGTCGAAACGTTCGGTTCTGGCAAGACGGAGGGGCGTCGGGCGTCGCCCCCGGCGACTTTCAGCCGAGGCGTTCGAGGTGGGCCGTGCTCTCGGACACGCCGGCCTCGACGCCCGCCTCCCGGTACAGGCCGTGGGCCTCGAGCCACAGCTGGCGGGCCTGGTCGGGCTCGTCGAGCGCCTCGCACAGGATGGCCGCGGACCGCACGGCGTTGGCCGCATCGAGCGGCGGGGCGGCCGGATCCGCCCGGTACAGCGGCAGCGCCTCCGCGTAGCATCGGCCCGCCTTGTCGAGATCGCCCATCTCCCGGAGGACATCCCCCAGGTGGCGCACCGTGTGGGCGTGGACGAGCCGGTCGTCCCCGTGCCGGCAGAGCGGGACGGCTTCGAGGTAGAGGCGCATGGCCGCATCGAGCCGCCCCCTGTCCCGTTCGACATTCGCCTGTCCGTGAAGGGCGCGGGCGAGCGCGAGCGGATCCTCGCCGCGACGGGCGAGCGCGACGGCCGCTTTCATGTGCCGCATCGCCTCGTCCGGCCGGTCCTCCCGTCGCGCGGCCATCCCCCGCCGGATGAGCGACTCGACGGCGTCCCGGGGCCCAGTGCCGGTTTCCGGAGAAGTCCCGTCCGGCATGTGGCTACCCTCCGCGCGGAACCGGGGCCGAGGAATGGCCGCTCAGGATGCGCCACCCTCCGGTCTCGTGTGCCCAGATCATCGTCACGGCTCCGTCGAAACCGAAGGAGGACCCGTCGGCGCCCGTGATGGTGCTCTCGAAGCGGGCGCGGACCTGGGCGAGGCCCGGCGCCAGCGCCACGACATCCGTATCCCGGTACTCCGTCTCGATGCGCATCCCCGGAGGGAACGCTCCCAATGCGGCCCGGACATCCGCCGCGCTCCGATATTGGAGCACGCCGTTCTCATAGAAGCGGAAGTTCGGGGATTCGGAGTAGAAGTCGCCGGCGGCCTCCCAGTCCGCCGCCGTCCCGAGGTCTCGGAACTCCTGCATCGCCGCCGCCACGCTGTCGCGGATCGCCGCGGCGTGCGCCTCGGGCAACGGCGCGGCGTCGGCCCCGCACCCCAGGCCCACCCCTATCGTGAGGCACAAGCAGAACTTCGTTACGTTCGTCATATTCCTTCGATCACCATTCGGATCGATACGTTGACCTGTACGCGTAAACGACCTGTACGTGTAAACGGCGAAAGTTCGCAACCCGTTTCAGGAGTTCGATGATGAGGATCTTCCGCTGCCTTCCCGTCCTCTTCGCTCTGGCGTCGGCTGACGCCGCGCCTCCACCGCTGGCCGCTCAGGATGAGGAGAAGGCCGGACTCGATATCTCGCGGGGGTACATCCTGCCCGACGCGACGGTGCAGGATCTCTTCGCGACCGACCCCAACTACGCGACGCTGGACCAGGTCAGCCCGGATGGCGATCACTTTGTCGTGCCGCTCTCCACGGAGCTTTCGACGCTGGCCGAGGTGGGGGAGGAGACGCTGCGCCTCGGAATGCTGGAGATCCGGGCGCGCGCCGACCGTCCCTGGCACCTCGACATCTACGGTCTGTACGGTTTTCGATTCTACTCGCTGAGCGATCGCGCCTTTGTCGACGTAGACCTTCCCGAGGGGATCTACGTGAGCGACCTCATGTGGTCGCCGGACGGATCCCGGCTCGCCTTCCTCGCGCACCTCGAGGAGCGCACGGAGGCGTGGATCGCCGATACAGCCGACGGCAGCGTGACGCCGGCCGGCGACGTCCATGTGATCAGCTCCATCGGGACCTCGTCGCGGGGCCAGGGATCCGCGCCCTCGCGCATGCTGCAGTGGACGGCTTCAGGTTCTCTCCTCACGCTGGCGGCACCGGCGGACCGCGGATCCTCGCCGCCGGCTCCGGCGCTGCCGTCGGGGCCGACGATCCGCCACACGCGGGCGGAGGCGACGCCGACGCGCACGATGCCTTTCCTGCTGGAGGACGCGCACGGCGCGGACCTGTTCGAGCACTACACGCGCAGCCAGATCGTGGAACTGGCGCCCGGCCGGTCGCCCCGGCCGGTCGGCGAGCCGGGCATGTGGGAGTCGCTGTCGGTGAGTCCCGACGGACGTCATGTGATCGCCACCCGCCTCACGCGTCCCTTCTCCTATATCGCGAGCTACACCGGCTTCCCGCGCGTCACCGAGGTCATCGAAGTGGAGAGCGGCGACGTGCTCGCCACGCTGGAGGAGCGCGAACTGCGGGAGAGCGCGCGCGGCGGCGGATCGGACGGGGACCCGCGCGACTGGACGTGGCGTCCGGACGGGAGCGGGATCTCCTACCTGCAGCGCGCGGAGGCCGAGGAGGACACGGAGGCCGGGGAGGGCGCGGCGGGTGGGGACGAAGACCGTCCCGACCGGATCATGCTGCTGCGCGCGCCGTTCGATGGAGATGCGGAGGTCGTGGCGACGAGCGAGGACCGGATCTCGGACGTCGCCTACTCCGTGGACGGCCGCCACGCCTTCGCCGATGTGCGGCGGGATGGCGATGCCGCGCTCGTGCACTACGCGCTGGGGGGTGGCGACCCGGAGGGACACACCCTCGTTCCGTTCCACGATCCGGGAGACGCCGTCGCGTTGCCGGGCGACCTTCTCACGGCCCGAACCGGGAACGGCATCGAGTACGCCTGGGTGGCCTCCGGCGGGACGAGCGCCTACCTGCGCGGCGACGGGTGGAAGGAGGACTTCCGGCCCCAGCCCTTCGTCGACCGGCTGTCGATCCCCGACGGGGCCACGGAGCGCCTGTTCGAGGGGTCGCGGAACAGCTTCGACCAGCCGCTCGTCCCGCTCGACGCCGACCTGGAGCGCATGGTCGTGAGCCGGGAAGGGAAGAACACGTTCCCGGACAGCTACCTGTGGACCCGGGGCGGGGACATGGAGAACCTGACGCGGAACGTAGATCCGTTCCCGCAGCTCACCGCCGCGCGGCGCATCGACTTCGAGTTCACGCGCCGGGACGGGCTGGAGATCCAGGGGCGGGTGTCGCTCCCCGTCGATTACGTCGAAGGCACGCGGGTGCCGGCCGTCTTCTGGACCTATCCCCGCGAATACCGGAGCGAGGACGACTTCGACAACGCGACGATCCGCGCGCGCAACCACAATGCGTACACGAACCTGACCTGGCTGCGCTGGTCCGACATCTGGCTCACGCAGGGGTACGCGATCGTCTATCCCGACATCCCGATCGTGGGCGAGAACTACAACGACTACTACATCTCGAACATGGTCGACGGGATGTACGCCGCGATGCGGGCGGTCGACGCGCTCGGCGTCATCGACATGGACCGGATCGGGCACGGCGGCCACAGCTACGGCGCCTTCGCGACCG
>NZ_CANPVO010000022.1 GCF_947581785.1 Candidatus Palauibacter polyketidifaciens
AGTGCTCCAGGTAGGCGTCCCCCGGCACGAACAGTTCGAGGTCGTCCCGGGCGAAGGCCGCCGCCGTCATCCAGTTGTAGTAGGGCTGCTCCAGCGGGGTCGGGTTGTACCACAGAACGCGCGTCTCGAAGGCGGCCCGGTCCGGCGGAAGGCGGATCTCGACCCGCCACGGCGTCCGCGCCGGGAGGTCCGTGGCGCCGACGATCGTGCTTACGCTCCCGTCCGCGTTCTCCCGCATGAGATAGTCGACGGGCGTGGCCGTGGCCGGCGTGTGCCCGATGACGCCGAAGTTGAACTCGAGGCCGCCCGAGGTCCACGGCCCGCGCAGCGCGATGTCCCGGAACTTCATCACTTCGTTCCGATAGATGAACTCGTGGCCCGTCTCCTTCACCACGGCCCCCCACACCTTGCCACCCACCTCGGGAAGGACGAAGACCTCGACGAGGTCGTTCTCCATCCTCACGACCTTCCATTCCCGGGGCTCCGACGTCGCCGCGTACCCCTCGAACGTGTGGTAGGGGTAGAGCCGGCGGTCGGTGGCGAGCACCGGCACGGGGTTCGGATCCGAAAACGGGTACGTATCGAGGACGCGCACCTCCTCGGAGATCCGCGCACGCGGTCCGGCGGTATCGCACGAAGCGGCGGCCAGCGCGGCACACGCGGCAGCCGAGGTCAGCGCGGCGACCCGCGAACTCCGCGAAGTCAATCGCGACAAGTGACACCTCCTCCGCTCGTTACGGTAGCGCCGTCGGCGGCGTCGGCGACGAACAGTGCCCGGCGGTCGACCCCTCCGCGGGGGGCGTAGAAACGATCGATCAGTGCTTCGATCACGCTCTTCGCCCGGTTCGCGCGGCAGAGCGCGACCGCGCAGCCGCCGAATCCCGCTCCCGTGAGCCGCGCGCCGGCCGCGCCCGCGTCGAGAGCCACGCCCACGATCTTGTCGAGTGCCTGCGTGCTCACGCTGAAGTCATCGCGCAGGCTTGCGTGCGATGCGTTCATCAACCGGCCGAAGGCGGCCAGGTTCTCGCTGCGAAGCGCGCGCTCGGCCTCGATCACCCGGCGACCCTCCGTGGCCACATGACGAAAGCGCCTCGACAACGTGAGGGGCAAGGATTTCCCGGCCCGGGCCAGGATGGATGCGAACTCGTCCTCGTCGGCTTCCACCACCTCCGGCCAGGATGTCCGGCCAACCCGTTCGAGGGCCTCCGCGCACTGGGCCCGCCGCTCGTTGTACAACCCGCGTACCGCGCCCGCCTTCTCCGCGCGCGTCAACGACGAGGCGACCACCCACCGCCATCCTTCCGGTACCGGCAGCGGCGTCACGCGCAGCGGCCCGAAGTCGATCCGCAGCGCGTGCCCTTCCTTTCCGCAGAGAGACACCGCCTGATCCATGCCGCCGCCCTGCACCCCGACGTAACGCTCGGCGCGGGCGAGGAGCGCCGCGAGTTCCAGCGCCTCCACCTCCGCTTCGTTGGCGTGCAGCAGGGCCAGCGCGGACGCCACTACGAGTGCGGATGAGGACGACAACCCCTCCGCCTCCGGCAGGGTGCCCGTAACCGTGCCGCGGATGCCTCGTTTCAATCCCACACCGTGGTCCAGCAACCCCCTGGCCGCGGCCCTCACATAGTTCGACCAGTGTCCCCGGGGTGCGGATTCGATCGTGCGGTCCAGCCGGAAGGCGAACGAACCGTGGGCGGAGTCGCCTTCGAGTTCGACCGTCGCCTGCCCGGCCGCCTCGAAGTCGAGGTGGACGTGTCGGTCGAGAGCCATCGGCAGCACGGGCAGGCCGTTGTAGTCGATGTGCTCTCCGATCAGGTTGATGCGCCCCGGAGCAGTCGCGATCCCGCCGGGCGGCGCCTGCGGCGGACCGAAGAGTGACGCCTGCGCCGCGCGGAGCGGCTCCGGGCGCACGTGCGGCGTCCAGAGATCGACGGGATACGCGCCGGCCTCGGTCAGTCTTCGGAGCGAGTCGGCGACGCGCTCGCGGTC
This sequence comes from Candidatus Palauibacter polyketidifaciens, assembly GCF_947581785.1. NCBI lineage: Bacteria > Pseudomonadati > Gemmatimonadota > Gemmatimonadia > Candidatus Palauibacterales > Candidatus Palauibacteraceae > Candidatus Palauibacter > Candidatus Palauibacter polyketidifaciens. The sequence goes on from NZ_CANPVO010000022.1 coordinate 1,990, forward strand.
TTCGGGGAAGGTGACCCCCATCCACCCCGGCCCCACGGGCACGAGGCCGCAGCGCGTCCGTTCGGCGGCGGCCAGATTGCCGACGGCTTCCGACAGGTAGAATTCGTCCTCGATCCCCGGGGACTCCGCGAGGAAGTCTCGGAAGCGCTCCTCGAGCAGGGGCAGGATCACGGGGAAGAATCCCCACAGGCCCATGCACGCCGGACTGTCCGCGTCCACCCGGACTGCCGCGCCCGAGGCGGTGCGCCCGATGACGCCGGGCGGGGTGGCCGGGGATTCCGCGTCGTCGCCCGCCCGCGCCGCGACGCCGTCGAGGCGCAGATCCAGGCCCTCGGTCATGTGGAGTAGTGTGCCGTCGGGCCCCGGTTCGCACAGGCCGCGCGACACGCCACCGTGGGCCGACAGAGTGTCGGCCAGGGGCGAGGTCGCCGCGAAGGCGCGGATGCCCGCGGGCGGAGCCGCGAGCGCGTGCGCCAGGCGCTCGTAGGCGACCCGCCCGTAGAAGTCGTCCGCGTTGCAGACGGCGAACGGGGTCTGGCGGGGCAGAGCGGCTGCCGCGGCCAGCACGGCAAATCCCGTGCCCCAGGGCCGGACGCGACCGGGCGGCGGGAGGGGGACGAGGTCCGCGTCAACGAGACGCTGGCAGGCGAAGGAGAGCGAGAGCCCTGCAGCCCGCAGCGGAGTCAGGCTCGCCTCGAACTCATCCTGTTGACTCTCGCGAACCACGAGCACGAAACGCCCGAACCCCGCGCGCACGGCGTCGTACACGGCATATTCGATCAGCGACGCGCCGCCCGGCCCCACCGGTTCGAGTTGCTTGGCGCGGCCGAACCGCGTGGATCGCCCGGCGGCGAGGATCACCAGCGTCGGCCGCTCCGGCCGGTCGCCCTGTCTCGCCCCGTCGATCGAAACGGCCCCGCTCATCGGGACAACTCGACCGTTCGCGCCTCGCCCGCGATGCGGAGCCCTTCAACGCGCGCCCGGACGGCGCCGTCGACGGCGGCATCCCCGCGAGCGACGAACGCGGGCAGCCGGGAGCCGGTGCGCAATCCGCGCCATGGACAGGTGTCGACGAACTCCTCGATCGCGCCCAGCGCGAACAGCGGCCCCCAACTCTGGAAGCGCCGGCCCCGCCCCCGGCCGCTGCGTGCGTCGAAGTTCTCGCGGCAGAACCCCGTGCGCCGGCGGTCGGCGAGAAACATGAGCGCCCCTTTCCACGCCAGCTCGCTGGCGAATTCGTCGAATCCGTAGCGCCGCAGTCCCTGCAGCACGAGGTAATTCATGGGCGGCCAGATGGAGCCGCGCCAGTACTGCTGGTCGTCGAACGCGGGGTCGTCGCGCGAAATCGTGGGCAGCACCCACTCTCCCCGGAAGCGCGCGGGATCGCGCAGCACGTCCACCATGCGCCGCGCCTGCCGCGCCGACGGCACGCCGGCGATCAGGGGAAGGAAGTTCGATGCCGCTACGCGCGTCGAGTGGCTGCCAGGCAGTTCGTCGAGGTAGAGCCCGGCGGCGTCGGACCACAGCACGCGGTTCATCGCCGCGACGATGCGGCGGCGCTCATCATCCAGCCGAGCCGCCTCCGCCGGGTCGCCGAAGATGCGCGCGATCCGCGACAGGCACTCGAGATCCAGGGCGCGGTAGCTGCACAGATCGACGGCGGACATGGCGAGGACTTCCCGCCCCGGATCCCATTCCACGTCGTCCCACAGCGGGAGGTCGTCCTGGCCCGATTCCCACGCCGCCCGCTGGTGGCCGCTCGCGCCGACTTCCCATTCCGGGAGCCGCCCGCGCTCCGGGACCAGGGCGGTATCCGAACCCCACGCGAACAGTCCGCGCGTGAGCCCCTCGCGGCGGGGGCGCCCGCCCTTGTCGGCCACCCACCAGTCGTTCCACGCGCGGAGTCCCGGCCATGCGGCGGCCAAAGCGTCCGCATCGGGGCAGGCGAGGTGCAGCTTCAGGGCCGCGAACGACCCGACCGGGGGCTGCGAGCGGTCGGGCGTGCCGCCGAGGCGGCTCCTCCAGTTGGGCACGTTCCCGTTCGGGTAGCGCGATTCGAGCCCCGCGAGGAGAGCGTCCCAGGCCAGACGCCCCGACGCGGTGGCGAGCGCGAGGGCGTTGAAAAAGGAATCCCACCCGAAGACCGTCCAGTCGTCGGGATTCGGCGTACTCTCCGTCGGTGTCTCGTCCCTCGGCTTTGGGAAGATCCAGCGGCGGCCGGCCGGTGCGTACAGGCGTCCGGTTTCCGGCTGGAGGAGGACGGTCCACATCAGGTTGTCCGTGACGGCCTCGACGAGTCCTTCCGCGGCCCCCGACCCACGTGGACGGCGGCGGTCCCAGTCGGTGCGCGCGTCGTCGATCCAGCGGTCCAATTCGGGAAGGAGCTGTTGGGCGCGGTCCAGGCTGGCTCCCGGCCGGGACCGCGGCCCCGGCGCGCTCCTCGGCTCCCAGGCGACGACGGCGGCCACGCGTTCCCTCGCCCGAGGCGCGAAGGCGGCAGCGATCTCCGTGCTTCCAAGCCCCGCCCGCCAGCCGTCGGGCCCTTCCTCCCATCGTGTCTTCCATCCCCATGGATCGTCGGCCACCAACTCCACCCGGCCCGGCACCCCCGCCACCGCCCGCAGGGCCACGGCACCCTCGCGGCGCGACCATTCCAGGATGAGCGTACCCTCCACGGGGCGGGAAGCGGGCGAAGGCTCGGCAGCGAGATCGAACTCCATCCGCGCGTAGCATCCATCAGGTGCGTGGGGACCGACGCGGGAGACCATCCAGTACCAGTCCTCCAGGTCCCGGCGCTCTCCGTCGGGGGTGGTGAAGATGAGGCGGAGTCCAACCCCGTCGCCGGGTCCGGCCGCGAACACGAGCCCGGCCCAGCGGCGCGCGTCGAGCGCCCCGACCCGCATCATGCCGGTCCGATCCGCGTGCTCGGTTGGGCGGAGTTCATGGCCTGCCAGTCTATGGCTGGCCGTCCCGAGGGGCGACGGCCGCAAGGACTCGAGGGTTGGCAGGGCGGCCGTCACGCTCGGCGAGTCTCAGCCCGCGCCGGCCTCCGCAGACTGATCGGATTGGCACGGCACGCCGGCCGGCGCCATTATGCGTATATGCGCCAGACGGTCAGCAGGACCGGACGCCACCGACCAGGACGGCAACTACCCGGACCCCGACAGCGCGGCGTCGGAACAGGCGACAACCGCGCAGAGCCGCGATGATCGACGCGCTGATCGGATATACTCCGACGCTTCGCCTCCGCCGCGTCGTTGAGCCGGGCATGGCGGAGGTCTGGATCAAGCTGGAGGGGATGAATCCGGCCGGCTCGATCAAGGACCGGACCGCGCGCGCCATGGTCGACGACGCCGAGACGCAGGGATTGCTCGAGCCCGGCGGCACTATCGTCGAGCCCACCTCCGGCAACACCGGCATCGGCCTCGCCCAGATCGCCGCCTGGCGCGGGTACAGGCTCATCCTCTGCATGCCGTCGTCGATGAGCGCGGAGCGCAAGCGCACTCTCGGTGCGTACGGCGCCGAATTGGTGCTGACCGACCCGGAACGGCGCATGCTGGCCGCGCGCGAGGAAGCCGAACGCATCTCCCGGGAATCCGGCGCCTACTATCCCGACCAGTTTTCCAATCCCGCAAACCCGCGCGTCCACTACCAGACGACCGGACCGGAACTCTGGACCGACATGAAGGGACGCATCGACGTGTTCGTATATGGCTCCGGGACGGGCGGGACCATCAGCGGCACCGGGCGATTCCTCAAGGAACAGGATCCGAACATCCAGGTCGTAGCCGTCGAACCGGCTCGCTCGCCGGTCATCTCGGGCGGTGAACGCGGCCAGCACCAGTTCCAGGGAATGGGACCGGGCTTCATCCCCGAGAATCTGGAGCGCACGATCCTCGACCGCGTAATCACCGTCTACGAGGAGGACGCGTTCCCGCTGGGCCGGCGCCTGGCCCGGGAAGAGGGGCTTTTTCTCGGAATGAGCAGCGGCGGCATCATCTACGCGGCGCTTCAGATCGCACGCGAGATCGGCCCCGGCCACCGGGTCGCCGCCATCTCGCCCGACGACGGCGCCCGCTACCTGAGTACCGTACTGTATTCGCCCGAGGATCCGCCGGAGACCGTGGCCCGCTAGCGAATCCCTTCCAGTTGGATCCCGCGCACGAAGTACCGCTGGGTGAAGAGGAACAGGAGCGCGATGGGCAGGACGGCGGCGACGCCGGCCGCCATCTGGTAGGGCCAGTTGATCTCGTAGGTCGAATGGAAGGCGGCGATCCCCACCTCGACGACCCGCATCTCCATGGAGCGGGTGACGAGGAGCGGCCACAGCAGGTTCTTCCACGCGTCGACGAACGCGAACAGCGCGAGTGTGGCCACGGCGGGCTTCGCGAGGGGCAGGGCGACGCTCCAGAAGATGCGCACGCGTCCGGCCCCGTCCACGCGCGCCGCGTCCTCCAGTTCCCTGGGCACCGTCCGAAAGTACTGTCGCATGAGGAAGATCCCCCACACCGAGACGAGTTCCGTGGAGACGAGCCCCTGGTAGGTGTCGATCCAGCCGAGGGCCTCGATCATGAGGAAGCGGGGGATGAGAACGACGACTGCGGGCACCATCATCGTCGACAGGAAGAGCATGAAGAGCCCGTCCCGCCCGGGAAATTCGAGGCGCGCGAAGGCGTACCCGGCCATGGCCGAGGTCGCGACCTGGCCCGCCGCCACCGCCGTCGCGAACACGAGCGAGTTCAGGAAGTAGCGGCCGAAGGGCTGGACCGTGAGCGCCTCGGGATAGTTCGACCACCGCGGCGACCGAGGCAGGAGGCCCCCGCCGGCGAAGACATCGAGCTGTCCCATGAGGCTCGTCAGGCCCATCCACGCGAAGGGCGCCGCCATGACGAGGCACGCCGCGGCGAGCAGGAGTCCGCGCGCCGTCCGGGGGAGGGTGCGCTCAGGCATGGGTCCGGCGTGTGTCGAGGAAGCGGAAGTGCAGCCAGGTGGCGACGAACACGACCGCGAACAGCATCCAGCTCATCGCCGCCGCGTTGCCGAACTGCAGGAACTCCCACGCCTCGCGGTAGATGTGGTAGACGGCGACGTCCGTGGCGCCCAGCGGGCCGCCTTCCGTCATCACGTAGACGAGTCCGAACACCTGGAAGGAGCCGATGACGGACGTGACGAGCACGAAGAACAGGGTGTGGCGCAGGCCGGGCAGGGTGACGTGGCGGAAGCGTTGCCACGGCCCCGCGCCGTCGACCCGGGCCGCGTCGTACCAGTCGCGCGGGATGGCGGCGAGGCCTGCTTGAAAAATAACCATCTGATAGCCCACGACCATCCAGATGCCGATCATCATCAGGCTGACGAGCGCGGTGTCGGATGACGTGAGCCAGGGGACGGACTCGAGTCCGGCGCGCTCCAGACCGCGGTTCAGTAGTCCGTACCGGTCGCTCAGCAGCCACTTCCACACCACCGCGATCGCCGCCACGCTCGTGATGCCGGGCAGGAAGAGGGCGAGCCGAGCCCAGCGCATGGCGCGGCGCGATCCGCGGGTGAGGAGCGCCAGGGCGAGGGCGATGGCCATCGCGGCGGGCACGTGCAGGGTGAACAGCGCCGTGTTCCCGATCGCCGACCACCATTCGCCGTCCCCGAGCAGCGTCGCGTAGTTGTCGAGTCCGAGGAAGAGCGGCGCGGGGTCGATGAGGCGCCATTCGTGCAGCGAAATCCACAGGGAGAAGAGGAGCGGCCCGAGGGTGAACGCGAGGATGAGGGCTGCGGCGGGGGCGAGGAGGCCCCACGCCGCCAGCGTTCGGCGCAGGGCGCGGGGGCGGGGCGCGAGCTGCGCGAGGTGGAGCGCCAGCGCCACGAGGAGGGCGGCGAGCGCGGCGGCCGCGGCCAGCGCGAGAGCGGGCGAGGCGGTGCGTTCGTACCCGAGGAAGGCGAGGTGGACATCGGCGGTGCGAGCCGCGTGCCAGGTGGCACCGTCCGCTTCCACGGTGTACGGCGCGCCCGCGGGCGTGTCGGCGGGCAGCGCGGCGCCTCGGTCGGGCCGCGCGGCGATCTCCGCCGCGACGGCGGGCGGCATCGTCCACTGCGCGTCCGCAACCCCCAGCGAGCGGTCCTGGGCCCAGGAGAGGTGGGCGACCCGCGCGGCGTGGACCGGATCCGCGCCGGTCGCCATGGCGAGTTCCACGGCCCGCGCGCCCTGAGCTACGGTGGAGGCGCTCAGCGCGCGGAGTTCGCCGTCCGCCCACCTCCCCCCCGCGACCGCCGTCAGGGCGACGCAGCCGATGGATAGGAGCGCGACGCCGGTCGGGTAGCGCGGGACGGTCGATCTGCGGCGGCGTCTCGCGGCCCAGCCGCCGATGAGCGCCATCCCCGCGAGCGCGATGGCCGTGGCGGCACGAGGGAAGGCCGCCCATGGGCCGCCTGTCCGGCGCGGCGCGACCGCGATCCAGGCGGCGGGGTCGAGCGCGCCGGGCTCATAGGCATAGGCCCCGGCCCGGCCGCCTCCGTCGCCCGAGCCGAGGATCGCCGCCCGCTCGCCGAGCAGTCCGGCAACGGCTCGGCCGCCGCCCCCCTCTTCCCACAGCGCGGCCGCCATGCCCGCCTCGGCTCCCGCCGCGTCGACCCGTGCGCCCTCCACCCGCCCGATGGCGACGGCCAGGACCAACCCGAGGCCGCTCACGAGGATGACGGCGGTGAGGGCCGCGAGAACCGACTGCCGGGTCCCGCTTACCATTCGAACTCCGCGTCGATGCGGCGGGCCACGTCCGAGGCGCTCGACGCGAGAGGCTCTCCGCGCACCAGGCGGCGGTCCATGATCTCCACCGCCAGCGCCTCGATGCGGGAGAAGTCGCGCACCCGCGCGCCCCAGGTCATGCGCGCGCCACCCACGAGCGCAATGAACGCGTCCTCGACTCCGGTGCCGTCCGCCGCGGCGATCTCCGCCGCCACATCGATCCGCGACGGAATGGCGAGTCCCGACCGCGCCCGGATGCGCTGCGCCTCGGGCGAGGCGAGGAAACCCGCGAGGTCGATGGCGCGTCGCAGGTTCGCCGCGTTGGGCGGCACGGCCCACCCCGAGGCGTAGAGCACGCTCGTCGCCGCCGTCCGCGAGGGATGGTGCGGAATGGGGACGATGGCCAGGTCCAGCGCGCCCGCCTCCACCAGGTCGCGGAACACGGGGAGCGTCCAGTGGCCCGAGAGGAGGAACGCCTGTCCCCCCGATGCGAAGCGCGCTTCCCGTGCGGGGTCTCCCTGCTGGACGAACTGCGCGCCCGGAGTGAGGCCGTCCTCCGCCAGCGCCGTCAGGAAGCGGTACGCCTCCAGCGCTTCCGGCCCGTCCAGGTACCCTGCCGCGCGGCCCCCGTCGGGCCCGAGGATGTCGCCGCCCGCCGACCACACGAACGGAACCCACTGGTACAGGTTGCGCGGGAAGTCGAACCCGAACACGTCGTTCCGTCCATCCCCGTCGGTGTCCGCCACGACCGCCTCCGCGACGCGCCGGAAGTCCACCCAGGTCCAACCGGCCGGCGGCAGGAGGTGCTCGACGCCCGCGGCGGCGAGCACGCTCCGGTTCGCGTACAGGACCATCGGCGTGAAATCCTTCGGCAGCGCGAACATGGAAGTGCCCCGGCGAAACGCGTCCGCTACCTGCCCGAACACGCTGTCCGGCCGAAAGCCGAGCGCCTCCTGGTATGGCGCGAGGTCCAGCGCCAGCCCGCGCTCCACGAAGGTGGGGATGTCGGGCGAATCCATGAGGTAGACGTCGGGTGGGCGCCCCGCCGCGATCGAGGTCAGCAGCCGCTCCTCGTACCCGTTGGGTGCGGACTCGAGCACGACCCGCACGCCGGGGTGCAGGGCTTCGTAGCGGTCCGCGACCTGCCGCTCGATCTCGAGTTCATGGCCTCCGGCCCAGAGGGTTACGCGCAGGGCGGTGTCGGACCCGTCGGGGGCGCAGGCGGTCGCCGTGGAGACGACGGCGAAGACGACGGCCGGGGCACCGCCGGTGGGAGCGCGAAGGGGCCGGCGCGTGGGCGGCGGCGAGTCCGTCATCGCGAGGCCGGCAGGTTCATGGGCCGCGGCGCGGCCTCCTCGCGGCGGCCGTCCGGACCGAACAGGTGGCTGCGCTCCCATGCGACCGAGACGCTCACGCGGTCGCCGGGGTCGACGCGCAGGGTGGGGGGCGCGCGCGCCACCCAGGCCGCGTCGCCGGGGCCGTCCAGGTGGACGCGCTGCTCGCTCCCCAGCGCCTCGACACGGAGCACGATGGCCCGGAAGCCGGTCGCCCCGCCCGAATCGCGATTCCCGCCGGGCCCGTCGCCATCGCCCTCCCTCGTCCTCGCGACCGCCAGATCCTCCGGCCGCACGCCGAGCGTAGCCCGGTCGACCCCCGACGGCGCCCGGAGCGTGAACGGGCCGCCCGCGAGGCGCCCCGCATCGTCCCGGGCCAGGGCGATCCGGTTGATGGGCGGCGACCCCACGAACCCGGCGACGAACAGGTTGGCCGGCCGACGATAGACCTCCTCCGGCGTGCCCACCTGGTGGAGCCGGCCCCGATCCATGACCGCGACTCGCTGACCCAGCGACAGGGCTTCCACCTGGTCGTGCGTCACGAAGATCATCGTCGTGCCGAGGCGCCGGTGCAGGGCGGCGATCTCGTCACGGGTCCGCAGCCTCAACTCCGCGTCGAGGTTCGAGAGCGGCTCGTCGAAGAGGAACACGCCCGGATCGCGGACCATCGCCCGTCCCAGGGCCACCCGCTGACGCTGTCCCCCGGACAGCTCGCCGGGCCGCCGCGACAGCAGTTCGGCGAGCCCGAGTGCGGCCGCGGCCTCCGCGACGCGCCGCTCGATCCCGGCTCGCGGAGTCCCGCGCACGCGCAAGCCGAAGCCCAGATTCCCGGCCACCGTCATGTGCGGGTAGAGGGCGTAGCTCTGGAACACCATCGCCACGTCGCGGGCCCCCGGTTCGACGTCGTCCACCCGCCGTCCCCCGATCCACACCTCTCCCGCGGTGGGTTCGACGAGGCCGGCGATGAGTCGCAGCAGCGTGCTCTTGCCGCACCCGGACGGGCCGACAAGAACCATCAGCTCCCCGGGCCGGACCTCGAGATCGAGCGACCGCACGGCCACGACCTCGCCATACCGCTTCTCCACGCCGCGCAGTTCGACGCCCTGCGGGGCGCGACTCACGGAGCCCTGCGATGCACGGCTCACGGAGCCCACGGAACGCGCAGCGCCTCGCCGCGAGGCCCTTCCAGCCGCTCCCCGTCCACCGTGGCCGTCACCTGGCCCGGTTCCACGTCCACGCACACGGTGCGCCCCCTCGCGACGACGGGTCCCAGCGACACGCGGGCGGGACCGTTCGGCAGCGGCCGGACCTCGATGCCCGACGCATCCACGTGGAGTCCCGCGAAGCCACGCGCCAGCAGATCGAGGATCCACGAGTGCTGGTAGTCGTCGATGCCGCGGAAGTGGCACGCACGCCCCGTATGCGGGTGGTAGTGTTCGAAGCAGTTGGGGCGCGAGGGATCGCCGTCGGTGAACATCATGCGCGCGAACCGGTGGAGCATGTCCGCCGCCAGCGCGCCGGCCCGCGCGCTCCCGCCGCGCCAGCAACGCAGCAGCCCCTCGATCACATGGCTCGTCGTCATCGGCCAGACCCGTCCGTTCCACGGGCAGTTGCGGCGCTTCCCCCGCCAGATGCCCTCCGCGGAGAATCGCGGATCGTCCACGCTCGACGAAGGCAGCGGGAAGCGCGTGCCGAACGTCCGGGGATCCTCGAGGTGGTCGAGCAGGGCGTTCAGGCGGGCCTCGCCCACCCGGCTGGTGAGCAGCGGATAGAACCCCACCGCCGCCTTCACGCCCGTGCGCTCGCCGGTGCGCCCGTCCACGTCGGTGAACAGCCCGGCCGTCGTCGACCACATGCGTTCGTCGATCGCCTTCCAGCAGCGGTCCGCAAGCCCATGCCACTCAGCTTCGTCCCCCGGCCGCTCCAGGCGGTGCGCCACGGAGGCGAGGGCGCGAAACAACTGGTGCGCGTATACGGTGACGTCGATCCCCTTGAGGCGAAGCCGGGGACGCCACCCCGCCACGTCGGCCTCCCCGTCCACGGCCATGTAGCGCGACATGTATTCCTGTCCCGTCTCGAAGTGGTTCGTGACGGTGAACATGCCCGACGCCTCGGGGTCGCGCTCCGCCGTCAGCCAGCGCGCGTAGCGCGACAGCCCCTCGTAGCAGCGGGCCCGCGCCGCCGCATCCGGGTGCATGTCGTCGACCGCGAGCAGCGCGTCACCCCAGTTCGCGTGGTAGAAGTCGGTGCCCTCGAGACGCTCGGGATAGAGGCGTCCGTGGAAGGAGCCGTCGGGCTTCCGGTTGTCGACGAAGTTCAGGAGCGAGCCCCACGCCTCGCGCCCGCCCTTCCGCCAGCGCATCTCCATCATGTGGCACTGCGCGCTGTAGGCGATCGGCACGTGGAAGTACTCCGGGCCCTCGGCGATCGCGGGATGCCGCACCGGGCCCCATCGACCCTCGATGCGGTTCAGACCGAGGCCGTAGATGCGATAGTCGAAATAGCGGTCGAGATACGGGTCGCCGCTCTCGAAACGCGGGAAATCGCCGAAGAAGGACTCCCACGCGGAAGCCGTCCCGCACGCCGGAGCGGGGCCCCGGGCTTCGTTGTCCCGGAGCCGGAGGGTCAGACGGAACGTCGGAGGCCCGCCGTCGTCGACTCCTTCGAGCGGAAGCGCGACGGCGATCCAGATCCATCCGGGGCGGTGTTCTCCCGGGTCGGAGTTCGCGCTCCCCGGGGCACCGACACCTTCCGCGAAGGGCGAATGTCCCCATTCGGGCGTCCCGCGACCTTCCGATGGGACGACGCGCCGCCAGGCGGGTGGAGCGGAGCCGGCGAGTTCCATGCGCAGGACCAGTTCCTCCCCGCGCCGGTCCGAAACGGTCCGCGTCCAGCCCACCCCGTCCGTCGTAGGCTCCACCCCGTCCGTCGCGTCCGCCGGCTGCGCGGTGAAGCCGACGACATGGCCCTCGAGTTCGGCCGGGATGTGCCACGACGATTCCAGGACTCCGCCCGGCAGCACCTGGCGGCGCTCCTCGAAGATGAGGCCGCGCCCGTCCGACCACGTGGCGACGAGCCACCCGGGTCGCCACCGGCGTGGCGTCGGCTCGCGGCCGCCCGGGCCGCCGGCGCTTCTTCGGAGCGGGTGTTCGGCTCCGTCGGGGCGCACGAGAGCCACCGAGAACGCCGGGCCGACCTCGTGCTGCAGAAGGTGGACCGGATCCCAGAACCCCGGCCGGTGCAGCCACCGCGGGAACGGCGGCGCCCACACCACGCCGTCCAGGCCGCCCAGGAACCACTTGTCGTCGCGCTCCAGCGCCGCGATGCGAGCCCGAGGGGAAGCGGCGGGACGGGAGGAGGGGGCGTTCATCGGAACAGCATCAAACCGCATGCCGCGCCGGTCAACGGCCCGACGCGTCCGGCACCGCCGCGCGACGCCTCTCGGCAGCGGTCTGACACTTCCCGCCGGCCAGGCGCGTAGACGCGCACAGGCCCCCGAAAAACCATGCGTTCAGCGTCTGGAGGAAAGAGATGTCCTGGAATCGTCGCTCTCTCGGCCGCCCCTCGCGGCGGATCGCCCTCGCGGGCGCCCTCTTCTGCGGCCTCACGTCGACGGGTTGCATCTTCGTGGGCGACAGCGAGTCGCGGGACGAAGCGGAGGAAGTGCGGGAAGACCTTCGCGATGCCGCCGACGACATTGCCGCGAGCGTCACCGACGCGGTGGAGGAGATCGGCGAGCACCTGTCCGACTTCGCCGAGGAACTGGGCGGTGAAACGCTGGTCGATCAGCCGATCCACTTCCGCGAGTTCTACGACTTTCTGCCCGAGCGGGCGGGGGGCCTGAGACGGACCTCGCGCGAGGGGGCGACGGGCGGCGCGATGGGGTTCCACATGTCCGTGGCCGAAGCCGAGTACGAGGGGAGGAACGGGGCCGAGGTCGAGGTCTCCATTGCCGACATCGGTGCGATGCCGGTGATCGGGTCGGAGGGCTTCCTGGATTGGCTCGATCTCTCGGTCGACGAGGAGAGCGACCGGGGGTGGGCGCGCACGATCGAGTACGAGGGCTATCCGGCCATGGAGGAGTTCCGTCGCACGAGCGGCGAACGCGGCCGCGCGGAGTTCACCTGGTTCGTCGAGAGTCGCTTCGTCGTCGTGCTGGACGCACGGGACGTGACGATCGACGAACTCCACGAGCTTCGAGACGCGATCGACACCGACGCCCTGTCCGACCTGCGCGACCGCGAAGGGGGCTAGCGGTCCCGGTCGGCGGGGTCGGGGATCCCGCGGCTGACGAGCACCTCCAGGGCGGGATCCACGGCCAGTAGCTCCTCCACCGCCCCGGCCAGTCCGCCGGGCGACGGATCCCGCAGCATCGCGCGCACCTGCCGGGTCGCAGGGTCGCGCGCGATGGCGGCGGCCGCGACGAGGCCGCTCTCGCTGCTCTCCCCATCGAGCGTGAAGGACCCGGCGGGCCCGGAGAGCGTGAGACTCGCCAACTCGCCCGCCCACGCCGACCGGACGGGAACCGAGAAGGCGAAACCCGAGCCTCCGTTCGCGTCGGCGATCCGCCACATGTCGAAACTCAGCGCGAACAGTTCTTCACCCGACGCGTTCCGGCCGCGGATGCGATAGTCGCCGCCGCCCACCGGCGAGGACGACGGAGCGTCGAGAAGGAATGCGGGCTCCAGGTAGGGAACGCCTTCTTCGCTCACGCCGCCCCAGAGGAGCAGCGAGCGGGCATCGCCGCCGGCTGCCGGGCTCGGCCTGGATTCGAGCGGCTCGGTGCGGGTGCGGAAGCGCATCGCGTTGTAGAAGTGATAGTCCCCGATCCAGTGCGGATCGCAGTATCCCATGATGTCGGCCCTGTCCGGCGGAACGAGTTGCCCGCCGTCGCGAAAATCGTATCCCCAGGCACCGATGTGCCCGGTCCCCCCTGGATACCACGGATCGGGGTTGACCGCGCTGCAGGGGGCGTGGCTGAGGCTCATGTTATGCCCGAATTCGTGTGCGACGATGTCGGCTCGATCATGACTGGAGACGCTGGCGAACCCGCCGACGTAGGCCACGCCTCCGCCATCGCTGTTCGTCATCGTGCCCATGTAATGCCCGGTCCCCTCCTCCGACGCACGTATCGCCGCCGTGTAGCCCAGGAGTGCGTTCTGGTTGTTGGTGGATACCATCACGGGCTCGTGCGCCGTGATCGTCATGTCTCCGATCGGGAGAAGCGTATGCGTGTCCCAGAAGAGTTCGTGGTCCGGAGTCAGACTGTTCACGTAGCTCACGATCGAGGCGTCCGGGTCTGACGTCAGCACGAACGGAATCACCGTGAGATTGAACGTGGGCATCGTCCGGACGTCGACGGCGCGCCGGCCTGTGTCGGGAATGCGCCGCGTGAGTCCCAGCGCGGGATCGAGCGTGCCGCCGGGATCCGTCTCGACGACGACCTCGAGCCCGGGCTGCACGACCCGCCCGGGGATCACGACATTCGCGGAGGCGGCGAGATCGCCTTCCTCGATCGCCGTCGGCACGGGATTCGACTGTGCGGGAAGGTCGGCGACATGGATTTCGGCGCCCTGCAGGTAGAACCGGGCCCGGACCGCCGGGAAATCGACGGATGCGCCCCCGGGGGCCGTCAGAAACACGCGCAGGAGCGCGGAATCGCCGGCGACGAGCGGCACGGGAAACTCCGATGACTGTACGGCCTGCGTGAGGACGATCGACGCATCCTGCCCGCACGTGGCGACCCGGTACCTGTAGAGACGCTCCAGCCAGTCCCGGAAGGCGGGTTCGGCGGGCGCGCAGAGCGCCGAGCCTCCCAGGTGAAGTTGGACCAACCCCCGGATCGACGTCAGCTCGACGGGCAGCGGGCCGGACAGCCCGGCATTGTCGGACAGGTTCAGGAAGCGCAGCGCCGCCAGGCGCCCGAACGTCTCCGGCACCGGTCCCTCAAGGTCATTGCGCATGAACAGCAGGACCTCGAGCGCCGTGAGGCCCCCCAGTTCGGGCGGCATCGGTCCCGTGAGATCGTTTTCGCTCAGATCCAGCAGACGCATATCGCTGAGGTTACCCAGCGCGGCCGGGATCGGCCCCTCGAATCCGTTGCGGCTGAGGTCCAGTTGGTCCAGGTAGCTGAAGTCGCCGAGCCACGGCGGGATCTCGCCATCGAAACGGTTGTCGTGAAGGTGTAGCTCCAGGAGGATCGGCAGTCGCCCGAACTCCGCCGGGATGCCCCCCGCGAGTTCGTTTCGTGACAGCGTGAGGGTATGGAGCCGGTCGAGGTCTCCGAGCTCCGGGGGGAGATGTCCGCGGAGCCCGTTGAATTCGAGGTCGAGATCCGTCACCCGGCCGTCGTCGTCCACGCTCACGCCGTACCAAGTGTCGAGCGGCCGGCCCGTCAGCCAGTTGTCGTCGTGGGTCCAGCCTTCGCCGCCCGTCGCTTCGTAGAACGCCTGGAGCACGACGTGGTCCGCCGTCACGAGCTCGGGCACGAGGACCCCGAACTCAAGCCGGCCCTGCAGCGCCCCGGGATCGCGGGCCCGGATCGTGACCCGCGCCTCTCCCGGCGCGACCCCGACGACGATGACGGTGGCGTCCGACAGCGAGACGGAGGCGACGCCGGCATCGGAGGTCTCGGCCGAGAACGTCAGGGCGTCCCCGTCCGGATCCGTGAAATAGGCCCCCGCGTCCACCGTGAGCGTGTCGCCGGCCGCCAGTTCCTGTGGCGGGATCGTGCTCGTCGGCGTTGGCCGGCGGTTGGGAGTTGCCGTTGGCGGCGCCGTGGCTTCGTCGCCGCACGCGGCGGCCGTGAGGATCACGAACGCCAGCAGGCCCGCCGATACGGCCGGCGAGGCTCTTCGCCGCCGGCTCAGGGGGCTCAGCGGCCGGCCCGCGCGGCGCCGGGGCCGCTCATCGGGCGGCCTGCGACAGCTGCCGCTCCAGGTCCTCGATCGCCGACCGCTCCCGGTCGGAGCTCTCGATGATGTGGTCCGCGAGGTACTCGATGTTGTCCACCGGCGCCTCCCCCGCGAGCGACTTGATCCCCACTGTAGCGACCCCTCCGAGCGCCTCCGCGATGTTTCGGGCCTCGGCCACGAACTGCAGCGCGAGCGCCTGGATCGTGCCCTCGGCCTCGGCGATGACGACATCGGCCTTGCCCGACAGCTCCTCGAGGCGCTGCGATTCCTCGATGTCGCGGTTGCAGCGGTCCATGACCGCCAGCCGGGCGTCGCAATCATTATAGAATTTGCGGAGCGCCGCCGCCCGCCCGTCGAGCTTCCGCAGGGCCTCCCCAAGCTTCGCTTCGAGTCGGTCCGCGACCCGGCCCTGAGTCCGCGCGAGTTCGCTCTCCGGTTCGTCGCGAAGACGTTCGCGCCAGTACGCGGCGGAACGCTGCGCCTCATCCGCCGCCCGGGTGAGTTCCGACCGCGCCTGTCCCCACTCCGAGCCCCTTCCCAGCGTCCGCTCGCGGTGCGCCTGGATTCGCTCCCGGAACTCCGTCACCGCGTAGTCGTGTACACGGAGCACCGCCCAGGGCTCGCGCCGCCGGTAGGCGACGATTCCGTCCTCCGCCTCCTTCCGGATCGCGGACCGTTTCTGCCGAGCGGGATGGGCCTTGCCGAGCCCGTTCAGCGCCCAGAGCACGGCCGCGACGCCCAGAACTCCGAACATCCCCGGCCCTCCGCTGACGACGCCCGCGTAGCACGACCCGACGATGACGAGCGGGACGACCCAGTGCGTGACCGACCGGGGGTCCCTGGTCCGCGAACGCGCCAGCTCCGCATCGAGTTCGCGCTCGGCCGCTTTCGCCTCCCGCTCGAAGCAGCGGCGGGCGAGGGCGGCTATTGAAACGTCGGACGCGCTCAAGAGGCGCCGCTCTCGCCGATCAGCTCGTGGCGCGCGGCGGCGTGCGCACGATCACGCCGGGTACGCCGGCCTCGCGCAGGCGGTTGTTGAACTCGGCCACGTCCGTGTCGATGATCTGCTGGAGCGTGCCCAGCCACCCGCCGAGTTCGGCCTCGAGTTCGTCGGCGCGGACCGCCGCCACCGCGTTCGGGCGGTCGTAGGTCGACGCGATGTAGCCGTACAGGTTGGCGATCTCGTTGTCGAGCATGGGCGGGAAGTTGAGCATGTCCTGCCCTGACCGGTTCCTCGTCTGGAAGAGTTCCTCCTCCACGTCCGTGAGCTTCTCCCCCGCGGCGTCCGCCATCTCGGCGAAGTCATCGCCGTAGCCGGCCTCCTCCACGGACTCCGCGATGTCGCCCATCTGCGACCGGATCGACCGCGCCTCGCGCACGGCGTCGTGCGACTGCTGCAGAAGACCGCGCACCCGGACCATCAGGTCGTGCTGCTGCTGCAGGTCCGCGACGGTGACCTGGTCGGCCACCCGCGGGTCGATGTGGACCGCCAGCGGCTGCGTCTGCGTCGCCTCACCAGCCGTCAGACGCACCTCATAGCGCCCGGGGACGGCGGGCACGCGACCCGTGAAGCCCCAGATCCGGGCGCCCTGGACGAGGTCGGGCCCTTCTTCCTGCAGATTCCACACCATTCGGTTCAGGCCCGCGCTCGTCTGCAGGCGGTCGGGCGACCAGCTCGACGCGCGCCCGATCGCCGCCTTCGCCTCATCGTCCCACGAACCGGGATTCGAGGAGTAGACCCGCACGACCTCGCCCCCCGCATCCACGATCTCGAGGTCGATCGTTTCCTCCATCCCCTCGCCGAGCGCGAAGTAGATCGACGCCCCGTTGGGGAAGACGCCCTGCGCGCGCACCGCCTCGCGCGGCGTGTAGAGGTGGACATCGGATGCCAGCGTGGCCGCCGACATCGTCCGCAGCGGCGTCACGTCGTCGAGGATCCAGAACGAGCGGCCCTGCGTCCCCATGACGAGGTCGCCCTCGTGCACGAGCATGTCCGTGATCGGCGTGATCGGCAGGTTCTGCTGGAAGCGCTGCCAGTTGTCGCCGCCATCGAAGCTCACGTAGAGCCCGAACTCGGTGCCCGCGTAGAGGAGCCCCTCCCGCACCGGGTCCTCCCGCACGACGCGCACGAAGTGGCCGGGTTCGATCCCGTTCGCCGAGAGGCGCGTCCAGCTCTCCCCGTAGTCGTCCGTGCGCCACATGTAGGGTGTGACGTCCTGCATCCGGTAGCGGTAGACGGCGACGTGCGCCCGCCCCGGGCCGTGCGCCGAGAGGTCGATCATGTTGACGGTCGAGAACTCCGGCAGGTCGCCCGGCGTCACGTCCATCCAGCTCGCCCCGTCGTCCCGCGACACGTGGATGAGGCCGTCGTCCGAGCCCGCCCACAGGACCCCTGCCTCGTGCGGCGACTCCTCGAAGGCGAAGACCGTCCCGTACATCTCCACCCCGGTGTTGTCCCACGTGATGCGCCCGCCCGCGTGCTCCATCTTCGTCGTGTCGTTGCGCGTGAGGTCGGGGCTGATCGTCTCCCACGAGTATCCGGCGTCCGATGTCCGGTTCACGAACTGGGACGTGTGATAGATGACGTCGGGGTTGTGCGGGGAAATCCGGATCGGCGCGTTCCACTGGAAGCGGTGCTTCATCGTCTTCGGCGCCTGTCCCAGCTGGAGCTGCGGATAGAGGAGCATCTGCCGCACGTCGCCCGTCTCGCGGTCCACTCGGTTGATGCTGCCGCCGTAGCAGCCCGCGTACGTCACGTTGGGGTTCCGCGGGTCGATCGCGATATGGCCGCTCTCGCAGCCCCCGACCGCGGCCCAGTGCTGCGCCTGCTGGACCGCCGGCATCCCGCGGCTAGGCACCATGATCGTGGAGTTGTCCTGCTGCGAGCCGTACACCCGGTAGGGGAACTGGTTGTCGACGAACACCCGGTACATCTCGGCCGTGACCTGGTTGTAGTAGGTGGACCAGCTCTCCGCACCCGTCGTCGTCACCTGGCCGCCGCCGTCGTTCGCCACGACCTGGAAGTCGGGGTTCTCGTAGTTGATCCAGAGGTCGTGCACGTCCCCGTGCGGGACGCCGTAGCTCTGCCACGTCACGCCCCCGTCGACCGACTTGTTGTAGCCCACGTTGAGGGCGTAGACCGTGTTCTCGTCCACCGGGTCCGCGTAGATGTGCGTGTAGTACCACGCCCGCTGCAGGAGTCCGCGGTCGCTGTTCACCCGCCGCCAGGTGTCGCCGCCGTCCTCGGAGCGGTAGACGCCGCCGCGGTCGTCGGACGCCTCGATGAGCACCCACACGCGGTCGGGGTTCGCCCGGGAGACGGTGACGGCGGACTTGCCGACGAGGCCGGTGGGGAGCCCGCCCTCGAGCCGGTCCCACGTGTCCCCGCCATCGGTCGACCGGAAGACGCCGGACTCCTCCGAACCCGACGTCGCGGTCCAGGGCTTCCGCTCGGCCCGCCACGCCGAGGCGAAGACGATGCGCGGATTCGACGGGTTGATCGCGAGGTCCACGGCGCCCGTGGAGTCGGAGATCGCGAGGACGTGGTCCCACGTGTCGCCGCCGTCCGTCGTGCGGAACACACCGCGCTCCGGGTTGGGGCCGAAGGGATCGCCGAGCGCCGCCACAAAAGCGATGTCGGCATCGTGCGGGTGGACCTGGATGTCGCCGATCTGGCCCGAGTTCGGGAGCCCGATGTGGGTCCACGAGTCGCCGCCGTTGGTGCTGCGGTAGAGGCCGATTCCCTTCGAGATGTTGCCGCGGATGCAGGACGAGCCCGTGCCCACGTAGATGACGTTCGCGTCGCTGTCCGCCACGTCGATCGACCCGATGGCCCCCGTCCCGATGTAGCCGTCGGAGATGTTGCGCCAGTTGAGGCCGGCGTCGTCCGTGCGCCACACGCCGCCGCCGGTCGCGCCCATGAAGTAGGTGAGCGGCTGCTCGGTGATCCCCGCCACGGCGGTGCTGCGGCCTCCCCGGGGCGGCCCGATCGAGCGGAAACCGAGACCCGCCACGTCGGCGGAGTCGAAGACCACCGCCTCCTGGGCTGCGAGCGCCGAGGGCGCGACGGCGAGGTCCGCCGCGACGAAGACGGCTGCGGCGAGGGTGAACGTGGTCGGCGTGAGGATGGCCAGCTTGCGCATGGGGCTCTCGCTCCTGT
This sequence comes from Candidatus Palauibacter polyketidifaciens, assembly GCF_947581785.1. Classification (NCBI taxonomy): domain Bacteria; kingdom Pseudomonadati; phylum Gemmatimonadota; class Gemmatimonadia; order Candidatus Palauibacterales; family Candidatus Palauibacteraceae; genus Candidatus Palauibacter; species Candidatus Palauibacter polyketidifaciens. The sequence continues at coordinate 21,127 of NZ_CANPVO010000022.1, forward strand.
TACGGCGGCACGTGATCCGGTTGTGGTCGCGCTGACCGACGGCCGGTGCCGGTCGGGACACGCGGGAGCGCCAACCTAGATTATCCAAGGGTGCCGCGACAATCACGGCGGAGGGCAAAACCGGATCACAGCCTCAGGCGCCGCTCCCGGCTTCGGTGAAGAAGTCGCGCAGGCGGCGGGTCACGAGGGCGTCCTCGCCTTCGCGGAGGAGGCGGGTGCGGACCGTCATCAGGTAGGCGAGGCGGGGCTCCCCGGCCATGAGTCCGGCTTTGGCCTCGTCGGTCGTGAGGGGGATGATCTCGGGGTTCCAGGTCAGTTCCACGTCCTCGTAGCCCGCCGTGTTCGTCACGACCTCTGCGGTGAGGCCGGGGACGTCGGCGAGGCCGGCGGCGATGCGACGGGCCGTGCCGGACCAGCCCGCGACCCACGACTCGACATCGCGGGCCACGTAGCGGTCCAGGGCGACCAGGAGACCGACGATCTCCTCCTTCCCGACCTTCATGCCCCGGCCGATGCCATCGTTCGGCGAGGCGTTCAGACGGGCCGCTTCGACGAGGTCCGCCCGCCCGGCGAGGATGCCGGACGACTGCGGGCCGCCGATCCCCTTTCCGCCGCTGATCACGATCAGATCGGCGCCCGCCTCGACGAACTCCACGAGACCCACCCCGGTCGGGAGGTCCGATGCCATGTCCACCAGTACCGGGACGCCCTCCGCGCGCCCGATCTCGATCTGCTCGCGGACGGCCATGACCTCGGGTCCCGGGGCCGGCGCCCAGTCCACGGGGGCCGGCGGTGCGAACATCGTCTGGCGTTCCGCCGTCGCGAGGGCGGCGATCATCGCCGTTCGCTCCGAGAGCGCGGCGCGGAAGTCGTCACGCGTCTCCGCCTCGACGATCGTCATCCCCGCGTCCCGGTACGCCCGGTCGTAGCCGAACCGGTGCGGCGTCTGGATCAGACACTGCCGCCTGGGCCACGTGGGGAGGGGAAGGGCGTGGACCCGCTCCGGATCCGTGCCCGTCAGGCAGCCCGCCGCCCCCAGCACCATGGCCGAGAACCCGCCCGCCGTGACGAGCGCGGCCTCCGTCCCGAGCCGCTCGGCGATCCGCGCCCCCGCCGCCTCGAGCAACTCGTTCATGTCGACGAAGAACTCGTTCGCCTCGGCCATCGCCGCGATGACCTCGGCGTCCATCCGCCCGCCACCCAGCCGGGAGACGTGCTCGTGCGCCGGCAGGTGCGGCCGGACGCCCAGAAGGCGGGTATAGATGTTGTCGCGGTAGCGGGCTTCGAGTGCGTCCGGATCGGTCGGCCACCCCTCCGCGCCCACGCCCTGCCCGCCATCACCCGTCCCCGTCCCGCACCCCGAGAGGCTGATCGTGAGACCCGCCGCCCCCGCTCCCGACCGGATCACGAACCCCCGCCGATCGACCGTCACGATCCCGAGGTGGCGAGCCGCGCCGGTTCGAGCATCAGAGTTGCTTCACTTCTTCGGTGATTCGGGCCAGGGCGTCGGAGGCGTCGCCGAAGAACATGCGGTTGTTCCGCAGGTAAAAGAGCGGGTTGTCGATCCCCGCGTAGCCCACCGAGAGCGAGCGCTTGATAACTATGCACGTCTTCGCGCGGTCCGTCTCGATGATCGGCATGCCCCCGATCGGGCTCGACGGTTCGTCGCGCGCGAGCGGGTTCACGACGTCGTTCGCTCCCACGACCACGGCGACGTCGATGTTCTCCATGTCGGGGTTCACGTCCTCGGGCTCGCAGAGCTGCTCGTACGGCACGTTCGCCTCGGCGAGCAGGACGTTCATGTGGCCGGGCATCCGCCCCGCCACCGGGTGGACGCAATAGCGCACGGAGACGCCGCGCTCCGTCAGCAGGTCCGCCAGTTCGCGCACCCGGTGCTGTGCCTGCGCCACCGCGAGGCCGTAGCCGGGGACGAAGATGACCTGCGACGCGTAGCCGAGAACCATGGCGGAGTCCTCGGCTTCGATCGGCGTCGCCACCCGGTCGCCGTCCGCCGCTCGCCCCGCCGACGCCGCCGTCGTCCCGAAGGCGCTGAACAGGACGTTCGCCAGCGAGCGGTTCATCGCGCGGCACATGATGCCGGTGAGGATGAGTCCGGAGGCGCCCACCAGCGCGCCGGAGATGATGAGTGCGTTGTTCTCGAGCACGAACCCGGCCGACGCCGCCGCGAGCCCGGAGTAGGAGTTGAGCAGCGCCACCACGACCGGCATGTCCGCGCCCCCGATCGGGATCACGAACAGGACGCCGAGGATGAGGGCGGCCGCGATGAGACCCCAGTAGAAGACGAGGTTCGACTCGAAGCCGACGAGGTAGACCGCCAGGACCACGGCGAAGCCCAGGAGGATGCCGGCGGAGAACTTCACGAGCGGGTTCGAGATCGCGTTGCCGGTCACGAACCCCTGCAGCTTCCCGAACGCGATCATGCTGCCGGAGAAGGTGACGGCGCCGATCAGCGTCCCGGCCATGATCGACACCCCGGAGTCGACGGCGAGCATCTCCGCGCCCCCCGCGACGCGCAGGTACTCCCCGACCGCGACGAGACCGGACGCGGCCCCGCCGAAGCCGTTGAAGACCGCGACCATCTCCGGCATGGCGGTCATCTTCACCGTCCGGGCCATGACCGCGCCGATCAGGCCGCCGACGGCGACGCCGACGATGATCCACGTGTAGTCCAGACCGCTCTCGAGCAGCGTCGCGATCACCGCGAGCAGCATGCCGAGCGCGGCGAGCCGGTTGCCGCCCGCCGCCGTATCCGGATGGCTGAGCCGCTTGATCCCGAGGATGAAAAGGACGGCGGACGCCAGGTAGGCGAGCGGGATGACCGTCGAGAATCCTGACATTTCCATCGCTCAGCTCGCGTCCTTGCTCTTGAACATCTGGAGCATGCGGTCGGTGACGAGAAAGCCGCCGACGACGTTGATCGTGGCGAGGATCAGCGCCGCCAGCCCGATCCAACGCATGAGGTGCGCGTCTCCGGCGCGTCCGATCACAAGCAGCGCGCCCACGATCGAGATCCCCGAGATCGCGTTCGATCCCGACATGAGCGGCGTGTGCAGCGTGGGCGGCACTTTCGTGATGAGTTCGAAGCCCACGAACATCGCGAGCACGAACACATACAGTCCGATCAGGAGCGTTCCTTCCATCGGCCAGGCCTCGTCGTTGAGTTTCGCCCGGGGTCGACCGCCCCGGGCTCCGTCGTCAGGTGCGCGTCAGGCGCCGAACCGGACCTCTCCCGCGTGCGTCACGCAGCAGGGTCCGATCACATCGTCCTCCAGGTCCACCGCGACCCCGTCCTCCCCGAACATCGGCTTCACGAGCGCGGAGAGGTTGCGGCCGAGCAACTGGCTCGCGTGGTAGGGAAGCGAGCCCGGCACGTTGAGCGGGGCGTGGATCGTCACGCCGCGCTCAACGACCGTCTCCCCGGGCGCCGACAGCGAGCAGTTGCCGCCGGCCTCGCCCGCGAGATCGACGATCACCGAGCCCTCCTTCATCCGGTCCACCACGTCGTCGGTGATCAGCACGGGCGCGCGGCGTCCCGGCACCAGCGCCGTCGTGATGACGACGTCCGCCCGCGCGACGTGCTGCGCGAGCAGTTCCCGCTGCCGCGCCTGCTCCGCCTCCTCGAGTTCCTTTGCGTAGCCCCCCTCCGTCTCGGCGTCGTCCGCCGCGCCCTCGTCGAGGTCCACGAACTTTGCACCGAGGCTCTCGACCTCTTCGCGCACGGCGGCGCGGATGTCGTAACCCCACGTGTCCGCGCCGAGCCGGCGGGCCGTCGCGATCGCCTGCAGCCCCGCGACCCCCGCCCCCAGCACGAGCACCCGCGCCGGGGAGAGCGTCCCCGCCGCCGTCATGAGGAGGGGAAAGATGCGCCCGAGCGAGTTCGCTCCGAGGAGGACGGCCTTGTACCCCGCCAGATTGCTCTGGGACGAGAGGGCGTCCATCGACTGCGCGCGCGTGATCCTCGGCACCAGTTCCAGCGACAGCGCCGTGACTCCGCCCGCGGCGAGGCGCTCGATCAGCGCCGCGTTCTCGTGCGGGCGCAGGAGGCACGCGAGGACCGTCCCCTCCCGGAGTCCGTCCGCTTCGGCCTCCGACGGCGGGGCGACCTTGAATACGACGTCGGCCTCGCCCAGAAGCCGGCCCGCATCGGGGACGATCTCCACGCCCACGTCCTCGTAGGCCGCATCCGGGAAGCCGGCCGCCCGTCCCGCTCCCGCTTCGACGGCGATCGAAACGTCATCCGAGAGCAGACGCTTCGCCCCGTCCGGCGTGAGGGCGACCCGCGACTCCCCGGCGGCGGTCTCCCGCGGGACACAGATTCGAACGCTCAAGGGCGACTCCCATTATCCACGGTGTTGATCCACGGTCCTGCTGCGTATGCGGCGGCGCCGCGAATCTTGACCGCACGACCGCCGTGCGCAACGCACCGCGCCCCCGAGTGTGGCGCCGCGTACTTCCACGACACCGCACCGGATTGCGCCGCCGCCCCGGCGAGTGCCTATTCCCGGAAAGTCCCAGCCCCAGGAGGACCGCATGTTTCGCCGTTCGTTCGCCGCTCCGGCGGTGCTCATCCCCGCCCTTTCGATCGCCGCCGCCCCCGACGTCGCCGCTCAGGACGCGGTCGCGCTCGCCATCGCGCCCATCCCCACGGAAGCGGAGCAGGCGACCGCGAAGGTCCTCCAGAAGCAGGGAGACGAGTGGGTGACGCTGCGCGAGGGCGCCGGACCGTTCATCTGCATCGCCGACGACCCCGCCGTCGACGGTTTCCACTCCGCCTGCTACCACGAGTCGCTCGAGATGTACATGGCGCGCGGCCGCGAACTCACCGCGCAGGGCGTCACGGGGCGGGAGAACGTCGAGATGCGGATGTCCGAGATCAAGGCGGGCACGCTGCAGATGCCGAGTTACGCCTTCCTGCACGCGATCTACGCCGCCGAGGGGTGGTCCGGGGATCTGGAGGCGGTCCAGCGGCACCAGGCCGTCATCTACACGCCATTCGCGACGGCCGAAGACCTGGGCCTCCCGACGAGGGCGACGCGGGGCGCATGGCTGATGGGGGCCGGCACGGCGAACGCGCACGTCATGATCACGCCCTGACCGGCCTCCACCCACACCGCACGGCGAACCGCAGGCCATGGCCGAGATCACACGACACCAGTTGAGCGCCCTTCTCCTCAGCGCGCTCCGCGACAGGGGACTGGGCGCGCGCGACCTCTTCGAGGGGCGCCAGGAGCCGCTCTCTTGGTTCTTCCGCGTCGTCGCCTACGACCAGTCCGAACTCGACATCCTCGAGTCCGGCGCGCTCGACACCCTCCACGCCCCGTCCGCGATGGTCGAACTCGTGATCGACGAGATGGCGCTCGGACTCGCCAACATCGGGACCGAGGGGCTCGGCACCTACCTCGCTCCGCCGGAAGACCCGATTCCCGGCCGCGACGGGCTCGAACTCGGTCCCGAGGTGATGCTCGGGTACGTCCACATCGACGTGGCCCCTCCCGCCCTCTGGCTGGACGAGCGGGAGTCGAACCCCACGCGTAACGACGCGCTCGCGTCCCGGCTCTCCAAGGTCGCGCAGGAGGTGGGGGCCGTCTCGGACACCGTCGAGGTGCATATCGAGGGCGCCCTCGACCCGGACGGCGGGTGGACCGATCCGAAGGAGAACGTCCGCCCCGCCGGCGTGGCGGTCCACTTCACCTTCGACATCCCGCTCGCCGGCACGGGGAAACGGGAACTCGCGGCCGTCTTCGCGCGCGCCGCCGACGGGGCCCGCGACGCGGTGGAGGGGATGCGGTCCGTCTTCCGCGGAGACCACGAATAGCCGCCCGCGGCAAACCCCGCTTCCGCGTTCTTCCCGCCGCAGCCCTCGCCGCCGGCCTCTTCGCCGCCTGCGACGCCTCCGCCCCGCCCCCCTCGATCGACTGGATCGAGGGGAACGGAACCCGCGTGCGCCTCCTCTCCTTCGAGGGCGAGCCCGAGGGCGGTTTCACCCCGCTGTCGGCGCGGAGGACGGGCATCGAGGCGGTCCCCACCGTCTCCCGCGAGGCCCGGCTCGCGAACCGAACGCTCATCCACGGCGTCGGCATAGCGCTCGGGGACGTGGACGGGGACGGCTGGGTCGACCTCTACCTCTGCATGCTCGACCGGCCGAACGTCCTCTACCGCAACCTCGGAGGCTGGCGCTTCGAGGACGTGACGGAGCGCTCCAGGGCCGGCCTCGGGGACCGGCTGTCGCGGGGCGCCGTGCTCGCGGATGCGGAGGGCGACGGCGACCTGGACCTCTTCGTGGCCGTACACGGGGGGACGAACGCCCTCCTCCTGAACGACGGGAGCGGCGTGTTCGAGGAGGTCGAGGCGGGGTTCGAGGGGGAATGGGGGAGCAGCACGCTCGCGCTCGCCGACATCGACGGGGACGAGGACCTCGACGCGTACTTCGCGAACTACAAGACCGTCCAGGGGGACGACCTTTTCAGCCCCGAGGAGCGAAGGCCGCGCGAGATCGCCGAGCGCGTCGGCGACGAGTTCGTGCTCCGCCCCCCCTTCGACGAGCACTACCGGCTCGAACTCCAGGGCGAGAGCGTGCTGCGCTTCGAACTCGCGGACCCCGACGAGCTCTACCTGAACGATGGATCCGGGGGCTTCGCGCCGGTCGACCTCGCGGGCGGGATCTTCCGGGAGGCGGGTGGCGAGCCGGTCTCCGCCGTCCCCCGGGACTGGGGGCTCGTCGCAAGGTTCTTCGACGCGGATGACGACGGGGACGCGGACCTCTTCGTAGCCAACGATCTGGGCAGCCGGGACGGGTTCTGGCTCAACGAGGGGGGCACGTTCACCGCCGCGTCGGGACTTGCCTTCCGCACCGAGAGCACCTCCTCGATGGGGGTCGACTTCTCGGATATCGATGGAGACGGCGACACGGACTTCGTGACGACGGAGATGCTCTCGCCCGATCCCGTGAGGCGGCGGGAGCAGGTCGCCCTCGCCGTGCCCGGGTGGACGCCCCCCGGCGGGCACGCGACGCGGATCTCCGTCGACCGGAACACCCTCCAGCTCAACCGGGGCGACGGTACGTGGGCCGAGACGGCGCGGGCCGCGGGGCTCGACGCGTCGGAGTGGACCTGGGGCGCGATGTTCCTCGACGTCGATCTCGATGGCTACGAGGACCTGCTCGTCACGAACGGGCACGCGTGGGACCCGCTGGACGGAGACACGCAGGAGGCGCTGCGGACCCGCCGCATCCAGGTGGACTGGCGCGAGGAACTCGGGGTGTTTCCGCCGCTCCGGCTGCGGAACCTCGCCTTCCGCAACCTCGGTGACGGCGCCTTCGCCGACATGACCCGGAGCTGGGGGTACGGGGCGGAGCCGGACGTGAGTCACGGGATCGCGGCGGCGGACTTCGACCGCGACGGCGATCGGGACGTCGTGATCACGCGGCTGGACGAACCGCCCCTCGTCCTGCGCAACGACGCCGGGCGGGCGCGGATCGCCGTGCGCGTAATCGGGGAGGGCGGCAACACGCAGGCGATCGGGGCGCGCGTCGTGCTCGCCGGCGCGTCGCCGGAGCAGACGCGGCAGGTGACCGCGGGCGGCATGTATCTCTCCGGCTCGGATCCCGGGCTCACCTTCGCCATGGGCGACGCCGAGGCCGCCGAAGCGAGGATCGTCTGGCCCTCGGGGCGGAGCCGGAACGTCCGCGTGGTCGCGAACCGCGCCTACGAGGTGTGGCCGCCGCCCGACGGCACGGCGGCGGAGGGCGGCGATGCGGGGGCGGGGAGCGGCGGGCTGCTCTTCGCGGCGGCGGAGACGGTCGGTCGGCACGGCGAGTCCGCCTTCGATGAACTCGCCCGGCAGCCGCTCGTGCCGCTTGAGCTGTCCCGGAGCGGCCCGGGCGTGGCGTGGGTGGATGCGGACGCGGACGGCGATCCGGACCTGCTCGTTGGGGCGGGGGCGGGAGGCCGCGCCCAGCTCGCCGTCAACGAAGCCGGGCGGCTGGCGGACCCCGTGCCCATCGGCGCCCCCGCCGCCGGCGACCACACGTCCATCATCGGGCTTCCCGCGGCCGGCCGCCCGGTCATCGTCGCGGGCGTCAGCTCCTGGGAAGCCCGCTCGCCCGCCGACCTCGACGCGATTCCGCCCCTCGCCCGCCTCGATCCGGGCCCCGCGCCGGCTCTCCCGCCGAGCCGCCACGCGACGGGGCCCCTGGCGGCCGCCGATGTCGACGGAGACGGCGACCTCGACCTCTTCGCCGGCGCCCGCGCGACCCCCGGCGCCTACCCCCTGCCCGCCGACTCGCGGCTGCTCCTCGCCGATGGCGGCGACTGGGTCGTCGACGCGGAGGCCGCCGAGGCACTGCGGCAGATCGGCCTCGTCTCGGGGGCCGTGTTCTCCGACGTGGATGGCGATGGCGATCCCGACCTCCTCCTTGCGCTGGAATGGGGCCCCCTGCGGCTCCTGGAGAACGACGGGGGGCGCTTCACCGACGCGACGGACGCCTGGGGCCTCGGCGCGCACACCGGCCGCTGGAACGGGATCGCGACGGGTGATTTCAATGCGGATGGCCGCCCGGACCTCGCGGTGACGGCGTGGGGAACGAACACCGGGCGCTTCGCGAGCGCAGAGCGGCCGGTCGGCGTCGTCGCCTCGGACTTCGACGGGAACGGGCTCGTCGACCTCATCGAGTTCGAGACCGGGGCGGACGGCGTCCGGCGGCCCGCGCGCGACTTTCTCACGCTCGGCACGACGCTCCCCTTCCTGCGGCGCGCGGCCCCGACGTTCGAGGCTTTCGCCCGAAGTTCCGTTGACGACCTCCTCGGAACGGGACGCACGGGGCTCTACCGGACGAGCGCCGCGACGCTGCTCCACACCGTCTTCCTCAACGCCGGCGGGCGGTTCGAGCCGCGTCCTCTGCCGGCGGCCGCCCAACGCGCCCCCGCCTTCGGCGTCGCGGTGGCGGACTTCGACCGGGACGGCCGCGAGGACCTCTTCCTGGCGCAGAACCATTTCGCGATGCCGGAGGGCCTCGGGCGCCACGACGCGGGACGCGGAGCCGTGCTGCTCGGCGACGGCGCGGGCGGGTTCAGCGCCCTCGACGCGGCGCGGAGCGGGGTCGCGGTGTACGGGGACGCCCGCGCGGCCGCCGTGGCCGACCTCGATGCGGACGGGCGCTGGGACCTGGCCGTCGGGCAGAACGGAGCCGAGACCGTCATCTTCCGGGGACGGGGTGGGGTGCCCGGCCTGCGGGTCCGGCTGTCCGCCGGCGCATGGCTGCGCCCGAGGTACGCCGATGGGAGCGAGGGTCCCGCCCGGGAGATCCAGTTCGGGAGCGGGTATTGGTCCTTCAACGGGCCCGTGCAGGTGCTGGGGCGCGCGGCGGACATCCGCGCCCTGACGGTCCGCTGGTCCGACGGCGCCGAGGAGACGTTCCCGGTGGAGACCGGGGCGAGGGAGGTTACGCTGAGACGAGGCGAAGGCTCGTGAACGCCCGCGACGCAGTCGCCCGCCCGCGTCCGCAGGCTCGGGCGCGGGCGGGGGGCCGACCGCGGGCCCGGCACACGGCGGCGGCGCTGCTCGCCATCGCGGTGACAGCAGGCTGCGGAGAACGCGCCGGCGATGCCGCCGAGTCCCCCGGTTCCGCCAATCCCACAGCCGGGACGCGCGAGATGGCGGCCCGCCTGCTCGCGCTGGCCGATTCGGCGGATCCGCTGCTCGACGAGCAACTTAACACCGCGCGCCTCCGCTACCTCACGAACCTGCCGCCGTCGGCGGATGGCGCGGAGATGCTCGTCCGCGCCGCGAACGCCGCGCGGGAACTCCTGAACGCGGGACACACGCAGCCCGCGCTCGAACAGTTCATCTTCGTCGACCAGACGCTGGAAGGGATTCCCGCCGAGCCCTTCCCCGGCTTCCGCCGCTCCATCGAGGAACTCATCGGGATCGCCTTCCTCCGCCTCGGCGCGGAACTCGCATGCCCCGCCTCGGGACCCGCCGCGGGCACCGTCGAGCCGGCCCTCGAGCGCTCCCCGTGCTGGCCCGCCGTCCCCCCGACCGCCGCCGCTCGCTCGACCGCCCCCGCTCCCGCCTCCGATTCGGCGCGCGCGGCCCTCAACGCGGCGGTCGGCTGGCACCGGTCGCTCCTGCAGCTCCGCCCCGACGACCTGCGCGCGCGCTGGGTGCTGAACCTCGCCGCCATGGCCGCCGGGGCGTGGCCCGACAGCGTCCCGCCCGAGTACAGGATCGAGGGGACCGCCGTGGGCGGGGCCGGAGTGTTCCCCCGCTTCGAGGACGTGGCCGCGCGGGCGGGTCTGGACGCCGTCTCCCTCTCCGGCGGCGCGATCGCCGACGACCTCGGCGGCGACGGCCTGCCGGACGTGATGACCTCCTCCCGCGGCCTCCTGCACCAGCTCCGCTACTTCGAGAGCGACGGCGTGGGCGGCTTCGTCGACCGTACGGCCGAGGCCGGCCTCGAGGGCCTCCTCGGCGGGCTCAACCTCGCCCACGCCGACTACGACAACGACGGCGACGCGGACGTCTTCGTCCTCCGGGGCGGCTGGCTCGTCCAGCCCCTCCCCAACTCCCTCCTGCGCAACGACGGCGGCGTCTTCTCCGACGTGACGCGGGAGGCCGGACTCTATTCCGAGCACCCGACCCAGACCGGCGCGTGGGCCGACTACGACGGCGACGGATGGCTCGACCTCTTCATCGGCAACGAGTCGAGGGACAGCCTGACGCACCGCAGCGAACTCTACCGGAACCGCGGCGACGGCACCTTCGAGGAGGTGGCCGCGGAGGTCGGAATCGAGGTCTCGGACTTCGTGAAGGGCGTGACCTGGGGGGACTACGACAACGACGGCCGCCCGGACCTCTATCTCTCGGTTCTCCACGCCTCCAACCGCCTCTACCGGAACCTGGGCCCGGACCCCTCCGGAGGCTGGGCCTTCGAGGACGTGACCGTGGCGGCCGGCGTCGGCGAACCGCTGGCGAGCTTCCCGACCTGGTTCTGGGATTTCGACAACGACGGGTGGCTCGACATCTACGTCGCGGGCTACGCCGCGCAGACCGCCGATCTCGTGCGCGAGATGACCGGCGAACCGCACTCCGCCGAACTCCCCCGCCTCTACCGCAACCGGGGGGACGGCACCTTCGCCGACGTCACGGCCGCGCAGGGTCTCGACCGGATCATGTACGCGATGGGATCGAACTACGGCGATCTCGACGGCGACGGCCGGCTCGACTTCCTCGTCGGCACGGGCGATCCTGACCTCCGGCAGCTGATGCCGAACCGGATGTTCCGCAACCTCGGCGACCGCTTCGAGGAGATTACCGGCGCGGGCGGGTTCGGGAGCCTGCACAAGGGGCACGGCGTCTCGTTCGTGGACATCGACAACGACGGCGACACCGACGTCCACATCCAGCTCGGGGGCGCGAACGAGGGGGACCTCTCGCCGAACGCCCTGTACGAGAACCCGGGGTTCGACCACCGCTGGATCGCGCTCACGCTGGTCGGCGAGCAGGCGAACCGGCCGGGCATCGGCGCCCGCATCGCGGTGACCGTCGAGGGGCCGGACGGGACGAGACAGATCCACCGGCGTGCCGGCACGGGCGGGAGCTTCGGCTCGAACCCGCTCCGCCAGGAGATCGGGCTGGGCAGGGCGACCCGGATCGAGTCCGTCGAGATCCGCTGGCCGGGTTCGGGCACCGTCGACCGGCTCACCGGCCTCGCCCTCGACCGCGCCTACCGGGTCCGAGAGGGGACCGGGGTCGCCGAACCGCTGGAGAGACCGCGGGTCCGCCTCGGCGGCGGCTGAACTTCAGCGGCGCGTAACCGGTGCCGCAATGGACGAGTCGGCGGAGTGCGAAGGGGTCATCCTCGTGCGGTGCGTGATGGGGACAAGGCTACTGCGGCGGGCTGTCGCCGCCTTTCAGGATGAGGAGCGTGTCGATCGCCGACGAGAAGGTGCCGAAGTCGGCGGCGCCCCGGAGGGCCACGCTGTCGCCGAGGATGAAATAGGGCGTGCTCGAGATCCCGGCCTGTGTGACGCTCGTGTAGTCGCGGAGCACGAGTGGGGCGAGCGTGCTGTTGCGGACGCAGGAGCCGAATGACTCGACGTCGATGTCGAGTTCTCCCGCGTACTCGACGAACAGGGCATAGGGATCGGCCGCGCCGCTCCACTCGTCCTGGCGCTCGAACAGGAGGTCGTGCATGGGCCAGAACTTGCCCACGGCCCCCGCGCAGTACGCCGCCTCGGTGGACACGAAGGCCTCGGGATGGCCGGGATTCGCATAGGCGATCCACAGGTAGCTGACCAAGCCCGCCTGGATGTAGGCGCTGTCGATCTTCGCGAGCGTCTGCACGTGGAACTGCCGGCAGTAGGGGCACTGGAAGTCGGAGATCTCCACCACCCTGACGGGCGCTCCCTCTTCTCCCTTGATGCGGCTGCGGTCGGCGCGCTCGCGGGCCACCTGGGCATTGGGCGGCACGATGGAGCGCTCCTGCATGTCCCCGGCTTCGGCCTCCGCGGCACAGCCTGCGGAGAGGACGATGCCGGAATAGAGGCCGGCAACGGACAGGAAGGGTCCGAAACGGAATCTGGCGTTCAACCCGGTTCTCCCGGTGAAAGGTCGGCGGCGGCCCGATGGAGCGCATCGAGCGCGTCGTCCAGGTGGCGCTCCTCCGTGTGAACGCTCCCGACGGATAACCGTACAGTATAACGTCCGTCCAGTTCCGTGTGCGAGAGAAACGAGCGTCCCCCCGCGTTGACCCGGGACATGATCTCGCGGTTCAGCCGCGCCTCGCCCGCTTGGTCGCCCTCCAGCGGGGCGCGGAAGCAGATGGTGCTGAAGGAGACGGGCGCGGCGAGTTCGAAGGCGCCGCCCTCGACGAGCCGGGCCGCGGCGGCTTCGGCCATCGCGATGTGCCGGCGCATCGTCTCCGCCAGGCCGTCCGTCCCCGCGCACCGGAAGAGCACCCACAGCTTGAGCCCGCGGAAGCGGCGGCCGAGCGCGAGGCCGATGTCCATGAGGTCCGTTTCGTCGTCCTCCGATTCGAGGTAGGTCGGCGTGAGCGCGAGCGAGGCGCGGAAGGGGGCGACGTCGCGGTACAGGAGCACGGAGCAGTCGAGCGAGGTCCCGAGCCACTTGTGGGGATTGAGGACGATGGAGTCCGCCACGTCCCACCCGCGGAAGAGGGGCCGCTGCTCCGGGATCATCGCCGCGGGTCCCGCATAGGCGGCGTCCACGTGCAGCCAGACCCCGTGCCGTTCGGCGATCGCGGCGAGGGCGGGAACGGGGTCGACGCTCGCCGTGGAGGTCGTGCCGATGGTCGCGCACACCATGGCCGGCCGGATTCCGCTTGCGAGGTCGTCGGCGATGGCCGCCTCGAGCGCGTCCGGGCGCATGCGGAAGTCGCCGTCCGTCTCGATGCGGCGGACGGAGCGGCGGCCGAGTCCGGCGGCGATGGCGGATTTCTCCACCGAGGAGTGGGACTGCCTGGAGGTGTAGACGGCGAGTGCGGGGCCTCCCGGGAGCCCCTCGTCCCGCACGCCGTCGCCCGCGCGCTCCCGGGCCGCGAGCAGCGCGGTGAAGGTGGAGGTCGACGCGGTGTCGAAGATGAGGCCGGAGAAGGTGTCGGGGAGTCCGACGGCTTGCCGCAGCCAGTCGACGGCGGTCCGCTCGACCTCGGTCGCGGCGGGAGAGGTCCGCCACAACATTGCGTTCACGCCGACGGCGGCGACGAGGAGTTCCGCCACGATGCTCGGCGCCCGCGTGGAACTCGAGAAATAGGCGAGGAAACCCGGATGATTCCAGTGCGTGAGACCGGAGACGATGTGCTCGTCGAAGTCGGCGAGCACGCGCTCGAAGGGTTCCGGGGTGCGCGGCGGCGACTTCGCGAGGGCGCGGCGGACGTCGCCCGGCTGGACGTCGGGGAGGACGGGCCGCCCCTCGACGCGCTTCCGGTAGTCGACGGTCCACTCCGCCGCGCGCCCGAGCGCCTCGCGCAGGGTGTCCCCGCTCCAGTCCCGGTGCGGTCGATCGATGGGGTCCGGCATGCAAGCTCCTGACTCTCTGGAGTCGTTGTGGCTGCTGTTGGCGGATCTCCGCGTCGCGATCGACGAGGAGATCGAGGCGGTCGCGGCCGACCTCTCACGCCGCCGTCTGGACCGGCCGATCCCGGCGCTCTCCGGACGCCTGCGGGGAGAGGCGGGGACCGGCCACCGCTACACCTTCCAGATCGCGGGGGGAACATACGACATCCGCGCGGACGACCGCGTGCGCATCCACGCCGGCGGGCGGGAGGCGCTCGGGACGGTCCACCGTTTCGACCGCACGCTCGGGCTCCTGCAGGCCGTGAGCCCGGAGTGGCTCGGCGAGCGCCTCGACGGCGGCGAACTCGAGTTCGATCCCACGTGGCTCCTTCGCGAACTCTCGGCGCGGCTGGCCGAGGTCGGCCAAGACCCGGAGGACTTCTTCCCGGACACCGTGCTCGGGGCCTTCGGCCGGCTGCCTCCGCGCCTCGGCCGGGAGTCCGCGCGCCTCGACTCGTCCGCCGACCTCAACGAACCGCAGCGCGAAGCCCTGGAACGGGTGTTGGGAAGCAGCGCCCAACTCGTCTGGGGTCCGCCGGGGACCGGCAAGTCCCGCCTCGTGGCGCGCGCGGCGCTGGAACTCGCGCTCCGCGGACGGGTGCTCGTCGCGGCGACGACGAACGGCGCCGTGGACGAGATCGCGCGCCGCCTCGCTTCGGTGGCCGACCCGGTCATGCTCGACCGCGACCGGATCATCCGCGTGGGGTTCGATCTCGGGGCTGCGCCGGATACGCGCATCGACCTGGGGGCGGTGCTCGCGCGTCGGATCGAGGGGGGTGCCGGCGGGGTGGACCGCACGCTCGCGGAGCACGAGGGGCGGCTGGGGGCCCGCCCGCCGAACGGGGGGCGCGTCGAGGCTCCGGTCCTGAGTCCCTACGCCCGCGCCGGACGCCTGCTCGCGCTCGCGCGCACGCAGAATGATGCGGAGTCCGCCCGCAGCCTGGGCCGCGCCCTGCTCGAGATCGCCCGCCAGGCGGAACGCGCCCTGGAGGAGGCGGATATCGTCCTCACGACCTTCGCCAGGCTCTCGATCCGGGAGGAACTCCGCGAACTGAGGTTCGAATCCCTCCTCATCGACGAGGCGAGCACGGCGCCGCTCCCGTATGTGGCGCTCGCGGCTTCCAGGGTCGCGGGCCCCGTGATCGCCGTCGGCGACTTCCAGCAGCTTCCCCCCGTCGTGTCGAGCACGGCCCCGGCGGCGGCGCGCTGGCTGCGGACGGACCTGTTCAGGGAAGCCGGCGTCGTGGAAGACGCGCAGCCGTCGCTGCCGTCCCCCAACGACGGGCTGTGCGCGATGCTCGATCTCCAGTACCGGATGGCGCCCGACATCCGCGAACTGGTGAGCGAGTTCTTCTACGGCGGACGGCTCAGGGACGCGCCGGAGATCGCCGAGCGCCAAGGGGAGCAGGCCGCCCACGCCTCTTCCGGCACGGCTTCCGCCGCCGGCGCTGCCACCGCTGTGACGGTCCTCGACACGAGCGGGCTCGATCCGAGGGTCGAACGCGTGGACGGCTCGCGGCGGAACCGCACTCACGCCGAGGCTGTGGCGGACTTCGTGGGCGCGGCGGCCCGCGACGGGACCGACGACATCGCCGTAGTCTCGCCCTATCGCGCCCAGACCCGACACCTGAGCGATCTCGTCCGGCGTCGGCTCGGCCGCGCTGCGCCCGCCAATCTCGAGGTGAGCACGATCCACCGCTTCCAGGGGAGGGAGAAGCGCCTCGTGATCATCGACACGGTGGACGCGCCCCCCGGCCGCAGCTGGTTCCTCGACGAGCGCCGGAACCGGGACTTCCCCCGGCTGCTCAACGTCGCCCTTTCGCGGGCGCGCGAGCGTCTGGTCATCGTCGCGACCGTTGCCGGCCTGCGGCGGACGCTCCCTCGTGAAGCCCTCCTGAACCGTCTCCTCGCCCAGGTCGAGCAGTCCGGCACCCGCATCGACGCCGCCCCCGCCGATCTCTGGCACGGCCGCTGACCCGGGGACGCGGGCCAAAATCCGATTTTCACTCGCGAATCGTTACGGGAAATGGCCATCCGGTCAATAGATTTTTGAAAAAAATACGACTCGTGACCATTCGAGGTTGACGACCCAAAAAAATCTTTTTAGAATCAGAGCGTGCTAAGGGAGGCGGCACCGACCGACCGGAGGTCGAGGCCGATGACCGCACCGCGAGTTGCCCGACGCGAGATCGCGAAACCGGGGCGGAAGTCCCGGGCCGGAGGGAGCGGAGTTCCGGCGACGGAACGAAGCGACCGAAGGAAGAGGGGTCGAGCGCAGCTGGTTGGGCAGACGGTACCAGGCTCGCGGCGAGGTTCTGGAAGACCGCGCAAGCTACCAGGACCCGGCGGTAGTTGGCCGTAAACAAGCTTCCTTGCTCAGCCCCTGACACCTTCGGGTGGCCAGGGGCTGAGTACATCTACCCCGGTTCACGTTCTGGCCACCGCCGCTCCTTCCCGAAGTGCCCGCCGTTCACTCCTTTTTCCACGCGGTCGGCTCGTGATTTTTTTCAAAAAAACGATGTTCAAATCATGTCCATATTCTGTCCAAAAACCGTGGATTTTCGGGCGCGAGGGAGAGCGCGCGGCGCCGGGAGTCGCTCGGGAGCCACCGCTGTCGCATCTTCTCGTGGTTCACCGCCTTTAGCGTGCTGTGGAAAACCGGCCTGCCGCGGACGGCCGGGGTTGAGGACGGGACGACGCAATTGCGAGTCGTGATTCAGCGAGTCAGCGAGGCCCGCGTGAGGGTCGGAGGCGAGGTCGTTGGGGCAATCGGCCTCGGACTCGTCGTGCTGGTGGGTTTCGCGGCGGACGACACCGAGGCGCAGATGACGTGGATGGCGGACAAGCTCCGGGGCCTGCGGGTGTTCGCGGACGAAAAGGGCCGCATGAACCGCTCCGCCCATGACGTCGGCGGGGCGCTCCTCATCGTGTCCCAGTTCACGCTGTACGGCGACGCGTCGCGAGGCCGGCGTCCCTCCTTCACCGGCGCGGCGCGACCGGAGGCCGCGAGCGCGCTTTACGACCGCTTCGTCGAGCTGTGCCGGGCGCGCGGCGAGGTTGCGGAGGGGGAATTCGGGGCGATGATGGAAGTGGAGCTGACGAACGACGGTCCGGTGACCCTCCTGCTGGAGCGGTGAGGTTGCGTCCGCTGCGGATCGGGGTCATCGGCTCGGGGGAGGCGGCGCCGGCGGAGGCGGGCCTGGCTCACGCCGTGGGAGCGGCCCTCGCCCGCGCAGGGGCCATCGTCGTCTGCGGCGGGATGGGCGGCGTCATGCGGGCGGCGGCGGACGGCGCTTCGTCGGAAGGCGGGACCGTGGTGGGGATTCTGCCAGGTTCGGACGCGGGCGCCGCGGCCCCCGGCGTCACGATCCCGATCCCGACCGGGCTGGGCGAGGCGCGCAACGTCATCGTCGTACGGGCCTCGGAAGCGGTGGTCGCGATCGCCGGTGAGTGGGGCACCCTCAGCGAGGCGGCCTTCTGCCGGAAGTTCGGCGTGCCGGTGATCGGGCTCGCGACATCGCTGCCGGAGGGTGTCGTCGACGAGACGGCCGGGGATGCGGCGGATGCGGCGGCGCGGGCCCTCGAACTCGCGGAAGCCGAGCGGGAGCGGCGTCAGCGGAGGGAGGTAAACGGGTGACCGGATTCGTCCTCTTCGGCGGCATCCTCGTCGTGCTCCTCGTCACGATCATCTGGGCCGCGATCCGGTCCGGCGAAGACACGGGCGCCTCGCTGGACCCCGCGGAGCGCCGGGACGCTGCCATTGAGGCGCTGCGGGACCTCGAACTGGAGTACCGGACCGGCAAGCTCCGCGAAGACGAGTACCGCTCCACGCGCGCCCGCCTCGAGCGGGCGGCCATCGACGCCCGTGACGCCGCCGCCCAGGGCCCGGTGAGCGATCCGGCCCCAACGCCCGCGAAAGCCCCGGCATCCCCCCGCCCATGCCCCGAATGCGCCGCCCCCCTGACTGGCGACGAAGCCTTCTGCCCCACCTGCGGATTCGACCTCCAAGACTGAGTTTCCAGCGTCTCTCTTCGGCCGGGGTCGCAGGTCTCGGCCGTCAGCCACAGCCTCAAGCGGGCCCGCCGACCGCTAGCTATATTATGTAGTGTCGGCCACTTGGCGATTGTCCGACACCGTCGGTCGCGCAACGCGCAGGGTCTCCGATGAGGGAGTGATGATCCCGTCCCGGATCATCGCGGGTGTACACGTTGGGATGAGCAGGCGGTTCCGAATCAGGAGGTTTGTCGTCGTGATCAGCGTAGACACGGTTGCCGTGATCCTCACCGTCGCCCTCGCGGTCGGCGGAGCCTACGTCGGGCTTTCCCGGAACCTGGCGCAGCTCGGGGAACGGCTGGCGAGGGTCGAAGGGATCATCGAGGGCTGGCTGAACCCGCCGCCGAAAACGACCGGTGACGGCTCCTAGGAACGACGGCGCCCCCGCGCCGCGGCTGCTGCCAGGAAACGTCACAGTAGACCGGCTCATCCTCTGACGCGCAGGCTCGCGCGAGCGGCACCCGATCCGCGCTCTTGAAGCCCCGTTGAGATGTCGTTCCATCCTGGTTTTGGAAGGCCGGATTTCGCGGTTGGAGCAAAACCGAAGAAATTGCGAAAGGTCATCCGGCGTGGTATCGTCAATTTCCGTCGCGGCGGGTGACCGACATCCCCGGCATCGGCCCTGCGGACCCTTCGGAATCGGGAGAGCGTGAAATGGGTGTGGAGATGGATCGGGAACAGAAGAAGGCGTTGTCCGTGGCCCTCAACCAGATCGAACGGGCCCACGGCAAGGGAGCCATCATGCGGCTCGGAACCGAAGGAGCGCGGGTGCGGATCCCGGCGATTTCGACGGGGGCGATCAACCTGGACCACAGTACCGGGATCGGCGGCATCCCGAGGTCTCGCGTCACGGAGATCTTCGGTCCGGAGTCCTCGGGCAAGACCACCCTCACCCTGCACGTCATCGCGAACGCGCAGAAGGATGGAGGCGTGGCGGCGTTCATCGACGCCGAGCACGCGCTCGACGTGGGGTACGCGCAGAAGCTGGGCGTCGATGTCGAAAACCTGCTGGTGTCGCAGCCCGATACGGGCGAGCAGGCGCTCGAGATCGCCGAGGTCCTCGTCCGTTCCGGCGCGCTCGACGTCATCGTGGTGGATTCCGTCGCCGCGCTCGTGCCGCGAGCCGAGATCGAAGGAGAGATGGGCGACTCGCACGTCGGCCTTCAGGCGCGGCTGATGTCGCAGGCCCTCCGCAAGCTCACGGGTGCGATCGGGCGCTCGAACACCGCGGTCATCTTCACGAACCAGATTCGCGAGAAGATCGGCGTCATGTACGGGAACCCCGAGACCACGACGGGCGGCCGGGCGCTGAAGTTCTACTCCTCGCTCCGGCTCGACATCCGCCGGATCGCCTCCATCAAGGAAGGGAACAACCTCGTCGGCAGCCGGACGCGCGTGAAGATCGTCAAGAACAAGTGCGCGCCTCCGTTCAAGCAGGCCGAGTTCGACATCATGTTCAACCAGGGCGTGAGCCGGGAAGGTCTGCTCGTGGACATGGGCGAGAGCATCGGCATCGTGAGTCGCGCGGGCGCCTGGTACTCGTACGGCGGAGACGTCCGGCTCGGACAGGGGCGCGAGAACTCGAAGACTTTCCTGCGCGAAAATCCGGACATCGCCGAAGAGATCGAGGCCCGGATCCGCGAAGAACTCGGGATGACGATCCCCGAGTCGGACACGGCCGACGCCGCGGCGGGAGCGGGTGCGGAAAAGGAAGGGTCGAAGAACTCCCGGCCGCCCTCGACGCAGGCCGCCCGGAGCTGAATAGCGAGATCACCGGCCTCGTCCCGGTCAAACGCCGTTCCGGCTGGACCGAAGTCCAGTTGGACGGCGTTTTCCTCTGCCGGCTTCCGGACGAGGAGGTCCACAGACTTCGGCTCGATGTCGGGCTCCGGCTCGGGTCCGCGGAACTTGAGGCGGTCCAGGCCGCGGGCGGACGCGCCGAAGCGATGTCGGTCGGGCTGCGCTACCTTTCCGTGCGCCCGAGGAGTCGCCGGGAAGTGGAACGCCGGCTGCGGCGGGACCGGATCGACCCGGCGGCGATTCAACACGCACTGGAACGTCTCGCGGCGCTGGGGTATCTCGACGACGCGCAGTTCGCTGCCAGCTTCGCGCGGGACCGTATCCGGCTCCGGCCCTGTGGAACCCGTCGCATGCAGTCCGACCTTCTCTCCCGGGGTGTCTCGCGGGAGGATGCGAATCGCGGCATCCGCGAAGCGATGGCGGAGGAGGGCGCGACGGACGAGGAGTTGCTCCAGCGCGTCGCGACGGCCCGGGCGCGGAGGCTGACGGGGGCGGACCCGGCAAAGGCGCGACGACGGCTGTTCGACTACCTGGCCAGACGCGGGTTCGCCGCGGGCAGCATCCGCGCCTGGATCGAGGTCAACTGGCAGGCTGAGGATACAGGATGAAGGCGGACGAACTCCGACGGAGTTTCATCTCCTGCTTCGAGCGGCAGGGGCACAAGCATCTGCCCAGCGGCCCGCTCGTCCCGGCGGATGACCCGACCCTCATGTTCACGAACGCCGGGATGGTGCAGTTCAAGGGCATCTTCACCGGGGAGACGGAGCGCCCGAGCCCTCCGCGCGCCGTCACGTCGCAGAAATGCCTCCGCGTGAGCGGCAAGCACAACGATCTCGAGGAAGTGGGGCGGACCGCGCGCCACCACACCTTCTTCGAGATGCTCGGGAACTTCTCCTTCGGCGACTACTTCAAGCGCGATGCGATCGACTTCGCCTGGGAGTGGGTGACCGGCGATCTCGGCCTGGAGCCCGACCGCCTGTGGGCCACGGTCCACCACGACGACGACGACGCGTTCAAGCTCTGGCTGAAGCGGACCTCGATCCCGGAGTCGCGGATCCGGCGCATGGGGGACAAGGACAACTTCTGGCAGATGGGCGACACGGGTCCGTGCGGTCCCTGTTCGGAACTGCACTACGACCTGCGGACGGACCGCGACGACCGCATCACTGACGCGCAGTTCGAGGCAGCGGGCGAGGCGGACGCGATCATCGAGTTCTGGAATCTGGTCTTCATGCAGTTCGACCGCGCGCCGGACGGCACGGACACGCCGCTCCCCGCGCCCTCGATCGACACGGGCGCCGGACTCGAGCGCATCGCGGCGCTGCTGCAGGGCGTGGGAACGAACTACCACACGGACCTCTTCCTCCCGATCATCGAAGCGGCGGAGGAGGGGCTCGGGATCGAGTATTCGCGGGCGCCGGAAGACTGGGAGGAGGGTGTCGCCTTCCGCGTCCTCGCGGATCACGCCCGGGCCGTCGCGTTCCTGCTCGCCGACGGCGTCTTCCCCTCGAACGAGAAGCGGGGATACGTGCTGCGGCGGATCCTGCGCCGGGCGGTCAGGCACTACTGGCTGCTCGGCCGGCGCGACCCGCTCCTGCACGATCTCGTCGGCGTCGTGGCGGATCGCATGTCGGCCACCTTCCCCGAACTTGAGGCGCGGCGCGAGCACCTGCTCTCCACGACGCGGGCGGAGGAGGAACTCTTCCTCTCCACGATCGAGGGCGGCATGCGCGAGATCGACCGCGCGATGCCGGAGGGAGGCTCGGGCACCGTCGCCGGCGATGTCGCCTTCAAGCTCAAGGACACATACGGCATCCCCGAGGACCTCACCGGCCTCATCGCCCGCGAACGCGGCTACGACGTCGACTGGAGGGGCTTCAACGAGGCGCTGGAGGCGCAGCGCACTCGTTCGCGCAGCGTCGTGGAGTTGAAGGGCGGTGTCACCGCCGGCGCGGGATTCGGGGGCGATCTCACGGTCATCCCGTCCAGCGGGGACGCGAAACAGGAGTTCGTGGGCTACTCGGACCTCGAAATCGAAACCGACTGCCGGCGCTGGTCGGGCGACGGGCAGCACGCGTTCCTGCTGGAGCGGAATCCCTTCTACCCGGAGAGCGGGGGGCAGGTCTCCGATACCGGGCGCGTCGTCGGGGACGGCTGGGCGGTCGACATCTCCACGGTTTTGGACGCGGATGGGCGGACCGTTGTCGCCGGGTCGCTGGCCGAAGGCTCGCTTCTCGAGGCCGACAGCGTGGTCGAGGACTACGTGTCCGCGCAGGTAGATCCGTCGCGGCGCGAGACGGAGCGGAATCACACGGCGACGCACCTCTTGCACGCCGCGCTCCGCAACCGGCTGGGCGAGCACGTGCAGCAGGCCGGATCGCTCGTGGCTCCGGACCGGCTGCGCTTCGATTTTAGCCACCGGGGTCCGCTGACCCCGGAGGAACGGGCGGACATCGAAGCGGACGTGACGGAGGCGATCCTCGGAAACCACGACGTCGACGCGTCTGAGCGGGGCTACGACGAGGCGATCGCGGCCGGGGCGATGGCCCTGTTCGGCGAGAAGTACGGGGACATCGTGCGCGTGATCGAGGTTCCGGGGCTCAGCCTGGAGCTGTGCGGCGGCACGCATGTCCGCACGACGGGACAGATCGGGACGTTCCGGATCGTGTCCGAGACGGGCGTCGCGGCGGGGATCCGGCGCGTCGAAGCGGTGACGGGGCAGGGGGCCTACCGGCGCGAACTCGAGCGGGATCGGCTCCTGACGGAGCTTGCGGTGCGGCTGCGCTGCCAGCCGGCGGATCTGGCGGCCCGCATGGACCGGCTCCTCGAAGAACGCGACGCCCTCGCCGAAGAGGTTCGGGGGCGGAGAGGGGACGCGGCGGAGCAACAGTTGGAGACGCTGCTCGCCGGCACCGGTGCGACGGGTGCAGCGGACGCGAACGGGGCCCGCTTCGTGTCGGGGCGCCTGGAGGTGCCGGCGGGCACGGACCTCGGGGTGCTCGGCGACCGCCTGCGCGGCGGGATGGGATCGGGCGCCGCCGTCGTTCACGTCGTGTTCCCGGACGAAGACCGGCACGCGTTCATCTCGGTCGTCTCGGACGACCTCATCCGACTCGGCGTGAAGGCGGGCGACCTCGTCCGCGTCTCGAGCCGGGCGACGGGTTCCGGCGGCGGCGGCGGCGCGCGCTTCGCGCAGGGCGGCGTGGGCGATCCGTCGCGGACGGAAGACGGGCTTGGAGCGGCGAGGGCCTGGGCCTCCGAGCGGGTTCCCGCCCTGGCCGGTGGCTGACGTGCCGGCCGACAGCGGCGCCCTCACGCTCGAGACGTGGCTCGCGCGGCGGCTCGAGAGCGCGCCGCGGGAGCTGGCGGAAGCGGTGTGGCCGCTGGTTCGGGCGCGTCTGGCGGAGGGCGAAGATGGGCTTGTCCAAGCGTCACTCGACGCGCTGGCGGCGGCGACCGAGGGCGAGGCCACCCGCGCCGAGGCGGTGACCCTGCTCGCCGCAGACGCAATTCTCACCTACGCGCTCGAAGCCTCCGCGGATCCGGCCCTGGGAGGGAGCGCCGCGCAGGCAAGCGAACTCGCTGCGAGGATCGGTCCGGGTGGGCTGATCGGCGAACGATTCAATGAAGAAAACCAGGAGGAGATGACGGAATGACATTCACGGTGCCGGGGTTGCCCGGTCTCGCGGGCAAGCGCGTGCTCGTCACCGGAGGTTCGCGCGGCATCGGACGCGCCGCCGTGCGGTGCCTCGCGGCGTCGGGCGCGTCCGTCGGCGTCGCCTACCACCGAGCGGAGGCCGAGGGGCGGAGCGCGGTCGAAGAGGCGTATTCGCTCGCCCCGGACGGGCGCCACTGGTGCGCCGGTGCGGACCTGGCCGACCCCGCGGAGTGTCGGCCGCTGTTCGAGCGCGCCGACGCCGAGTTCGGCGGACTCGATGGGTTCGTGGGCAACGCCGGCATCTGGAACGTTGACGCGCGGCCCCTCGAGTCGCTTGAGGCGGACGAGTGGCGACGGATGATCGAGACGAACCTCACGTCGATCTACGCGAGCACGCGGGAAGCGGCGCTGCGCCTGCAGGCGGGTGGGAGAATCGTCCTCGTCTCCTCGACGGCGTCGCAGCGGGGAGAGGCGGAGCACAGCCACTACGCCGCGTCGAAGGGCGCGATCAACGCCTTCTGCAAGTCGGTGGCGACCGAACTCGGTCCGAGGTCGATCAACGTGAACGCCGTCGCCCCCGGCTGGGTCGACACGGACATGTCTTCGCCGGCGCTCCAGGGAGAGGCCGGGCAGGCCGCGCTGGCCCTCATTCCGCTCGGGCGGGTCGCCACGGCTGAGGACATCGCCGGGCCCATCTGCTTCCTCCTCTCCGACGCGGCCCGGCACATCACGGGAGAGATCCTCAACGTGAACGGCGGCAGCGTGCTGTGCGGCTGAGAATGCCGTGAGCGCGATCGATCCGGGCCGATTCTCCCCGTCGCCCGGGTTCTCCCGCACCGCGGAACGGCTCGAAGCCGCGGGTTTCGAGGCTTGGGCCGTGGGCGGTGCGATCCGCGACGCCTACGTCCGTCAGATCGGCCGGGTGCCCGAGCTGCCCGAGCCGGATGACTGGGAGGACCTCACGACGGACGCGCGGCCGGAGGACGTCATGCGCCTCTTTCCGAGGACCGTGCCGGTCGGCGTGTCGCACGGGACCGTGAAGGTGCTCGACGGGGACGACGGCTACGAGGTGACGACCTTCCGGCGCGATGTCGAGACGGATGGCCGCCACGCGCGGGTGGCCTTCGCCGACTCCATCGGGGAGGACCTGAGCCGCCGGGACTTCACAGCGAACGCGATCGCCTGGCGGCCCGCCTCCGGCGAGGTGCGCGACGACTGGGACGGCGCGGAGGACATCGAGGACGGGATCCTGCGCGCCGTGGGAGAACCCGAGGCGCGCTTCCGCGAGGACTACCTGCGCGTCCTGCGCGGCTTCCGGTTCGCGGGGCGCTTCGAGTGGGCGATCGAGGCCCGCACGGACGAGGCGATGCGGGAGGCCGTGGACGGCCTGTCCGGGCTGTCGGCCGAGCGCGTGCGCGAAGAGCTGCTCAAGGTCATGGCAGATCCGAAGCCCTCGGCCGCCCTGGAGCTGTACGCGGACTGCGGGGCGCTGGGCCACTGGTACCCGGAGTTCGTGGGGCTGGCGGCCCCCGGCGACGCGTGGAAGTCTGCGCTCGGCGCCGTCGATGCGGCCCCGGCGCACGCCGCGAACGTACGCCTCGCGAGTCTGCTCGTATCCGCGTCGGAAACGCCCGAGGGGCGGGCCGAAGCCGCCGAGTCGCTCCTCTCACGCCTGAAGTTCTCCAACGCGGACCGCCGCTACATCGCGCGGCTTGCCAAGCTGTACCTCCCCTTCGTGGGCGCATTGGACTCCGCGGCGGAGCACCGTCGCTGGCTCGCATCGGTCGGCGACGCCTGGGAGGACCTGTTCGAACTACACTTCGCCGTCGCTCGCGCCGCGGGAGAGACGCGGGCGGAGCGTTACCTGGAGGCGACCCGGGAGCGCGTCCGGGAGGAGCGCGAGGGAGATCCGGCCCTCGACCTGGCAGGTCTCGCGGTAAAGGGAGACGACCTCCTCGCGCTCGGCATGTCGCCGGGCCCGATCGTTCGGATGCTGCTCGAAGAGTTGCTCGAACAGGTCATTGAGGACCCCAGCCGCAACGAGCGAGAGTTGCTGCTCGAAGAGGCCCGCCGGCTGATCGAGATCGGCTCGCTCGCCGAGGCGTCGCGCCCCCCCGACGCGCACGCCGCCGGCAACGGGCTGCCCGACGCCGATGACGGACGCCGATGACAGACGAGCCGAGCCTGTTCCCCGAGGCGGAACCGCGCGAGGCGGAACCGCACGCCGCGCCGGCGGACGCCGGTGGGCCGGGGGCCGCCCGGTCCCGGGACGCGGGCCTGGCCGACTCGCCGCTCGCCGCCCGCATGCGCCCGCGCACGCTGGCGGAGTTCGTTGGACAGCCGAAGCTCGTCGGCGAGAGCCGGCCCCTGCGCCAGCTCATCGAGAGCGGGCGCGTCCCGAGCCTCATCTTCTGGGGTCCGCCCGGCACGGGTAAGACCACCCTCGCCGGGCTGCTCGCCAGCCGGATGGAGGCCACGTTCATCCCCTTCTCCGCCGTGACCGATGGGATCCCCCGCGTCCGCCGCGTCCTGGAGGAAGCGAAGGCGCGCCGCGCCGCGACCGGCCGGGGCACCGTCCTCTTCGTCGATGAGATCCACCGCTTCAACCGGGCGCAGCAGGATGCCCTCCTCCCGCACGTCGAGCGCGGCGCCATCACCCTCATCGGGGCCACGACGGAGAACCCCAGCTTCGAGGTCGTCGGCCCGCTCCTCTCCCGCACGCGGGTCTTCGTCCTCGAACCGCTGGCGCCGGAAGACGTCGCGGAGATCTGCGCCCGCGCGCTGCGCGACCGGGAGCGTGGACTCGGAGACGCGGGCCTCTCCATCGACGAGGACGCCCTGGCCCGGCTCGGGACCGAATCGGACGGGGACGCCCGCCGCGCCCTGAACGCCCTCGAGACGGCGGCGGACCTGGCCGGCGTGGACGGTGTCCCCGCGGTCTCCGAGGATCACGTGGCGGCGGCGCTCCAGAAACGGTTCGCGCGGTACGACAAGTCGGGCGAGGAGCACTTCAACCTCATCTCCGCCCTGCACAAGGCCGTGCGCGGCTCGGACGCGGACGCCGCGCTCTACTGGCTCGCGCGGATGCTCGACGGCGGCGAGGATCCCATGTACCTCGCCCGCCGCATCGTGCGCATGGCCGCCGAGGACATTGGACTCGCGGATCCCGGCGCGCTGGCGGTCACGATCGCGGCGCGGGACGCGTACCACTTTCTCGGCAGCCCCGAGGGAGATCTGGCGCTGGCCCAGGCGGTCACGTACCTGGCCATCGCCCCGAAATCGAACGCGGTCTACCAGGCCTTCGGCGGTGCCGCCCGCGCGGCGCGCGAAACGCCGGCCGAGCCCGTCCCGTTCCATATCCGGAACGCGCCCACGCGGCTCATGAAGGAACTCGGATACGGATCGGGGTATCGCTACGATCACAACGAGGAAGACGGCGTGGCCGCCCAGTCCTACCTTCCCGAGTCGCTGCGCGGACGCCGCTGGTACGATCCGGTCGAGCGCGGCTGGGAGGTGAACGCGAGGCGCCGGCTCGAAGCGATTCGCGGCAGCCGGGCGCGGGCCGCGGCGGAAGCGCGTCCCGGGGGAGAGGCGGGAACCGGGACGGACACCGAGACGATGGAGGAGCATCGATCGACAGAGTGACGTCGGACCGGGTGGCGGAACGCGCGATTCTCGTGGGCGCGCCGCCCCTCGATATGCCCCAGGAGACGGTGGACGAACACCTCGAGGAACTCGCCCGCCTCGCGGGCACGGCGGGAGCCGATGTCCGGGGCGCGGTCGTCCAGCGCCTGCGCAAGCCGAACGCCTCGACCTTCATCGGCAAGGGGAAGGTCGAACGCCTGGGGCGGACGCTCCGGGAGCACGACGCGACGCTCGCCATCTTCGACGAGGAACTCACGCCCGCCCAGGGCGCGAATCTCGAAGCGGCGCTCGGCGTGCGCGCGCTCGACCGGACCGAACTCATCCTCGACATCTTCGCGCTCCGGGCCAGGACCTCGGAGGCGAAGCTCCAGGTCGAACTCGCCCAGCTCCAGTACCTGCGGACGCGGTTGAAGCGGATGTGGACCCACC
This sequence comes from Candidatus Palauibacter polyketidifaciens, assembly GCF_947581785.1. Classification (NCBI taxonomy): domain Bacteria; kingdom Pseudomonadati; phylum Gemmatimonadota; class Gemmatimonadia; order Candidatus Palauibacterales; family Candidatus Palauibacteraceae; genus Candidatus Palauibacter; species Candidatus Palauibacter polyketidifaciens. Next base: position 48,805 of record NZ_CANPVO010000022.1, read on the forward strand.
TCTCGCGGGAGGGCGGCGGCATCGGCGCGCGTGGGCCCGGAGAGCAGCAGATTGAGACGGACCGCCGGCTCATCGACCGGCGCCTCGCCCGTCTGCGGCGCAAGCTCGACCACATTGCCCGGGCGCGCGTCACGCAGCGCCGGGCGCGAAGCGAGCAGTTCACCGTGGCGCTCACGGGTTATACGAACGCGGGTAAATCCTCCATCCTGCGCGCGCTCTCGGGCTCGGACGTCTTCGTGGAGGACCGGCTGTTCGCGACGGTGGACTCGGCGACCCGGGTTTGCGATCTCGAAGGTCCGGGTCCGATCCTCCTCACGGACACGGTGGGGTTCATCCGGAAGCTGCCGCATCATCTCGTGGCGTCGTTCCGGGCGACGATGGAGGAACTCGCCGAGGCCGACCTCCTGCTGCACGTGATCGACGCCTCGTCGCCGAGCCGGGATGAGCAGCGCGAGGCCGTGGAGGGGGTGCTGGCGGCGGCCGGCGTCGCGGACCGCCCGGTGATCGAGGTCTTCAACAAGGTCGACCGGCTCACGCACGAGGAGGAGCGGGCGCTGCGCGAGCGGGCCGCGGCGGGCGGGCGGCCTCACGTCCTGACTTCGATCATGGAACAGGATGGGCTGAAGCCGCTGCAGGAGGCTCTTCAGGCCGCGATGCGGGCCCGCCTCGAGACGGTACGGGTGAGCCTGCCCGCCGGGGACGGTGCGCGGCTCGCCGAGGCGTATCGGGAGGGGGAGGTGCTGGAGCGCGCGTACGAAGCCGGGTGCGTGGTCATCGTGGCCCGCGTGCCCGCCGGGGTGGCCGGCCGCTGGCGCGAGAGCGGCCTGGCCGTGGAGCGGGCCGACGCCGCCTGACGCGGCGGCCGGTCGAGTCGAAAACGGGAGCACATCATGGCGAACAGCAGCTTCTCGCATCTGGTCGACTGCCGGCTCTGCGTGAACATCGATCACGTGGCGACGGTCCGGCAGGCGCGCGGCACGGACGAACCCGACCCGGTGCGGGCCGCCGTGCTCGCCGAACTGGGCGGAGCGAACGGGATCACCGTGCACCTCCGCGAGGACCGCCGGCACATCCAGGACCGCGACGTGGAACTGCTGCTGCAGACCGTCCGCACGTTCGTGAACCTCGAACTCGCGGCCGAGGAGGAGGTGCTTGCCCTCGCCGAACGGTGGCGGCCGGCCCAGGCCACGCTCGTCCCCGAGAAGAGGGAGGAACTCACGACGGAGGGCGGACTGGACCTGTCCGCCGATCCGGCCCGCATCGCCGCCGCCGTGGCGCGGCTGCAGGGCGCCGGGATCCGCACGTCGCTCTTCATTGACCCCGACCCCGCGGCCGTCGACGGCTCGGCCGAGGCGGGCGCCGCCGCGATCGAACTCCACACCGGCGAGTACGCCAACGCCCCGGACCAGGCGAACGCCGATCGCGAACTCGCGCGGCTGGAGGATGCCGCGGCCCGGGCCGAGGCCGCCGGCCTCGGCGTGCACGCCGGACACGGGCTCACCTATGAGAACGTGCAGCCGGTGGCGGCGATCGCCGAGTGCGAGGAACTGAACATCGGCCACTCGATCGTGAGCCGCTCGGTGCTCGTGGGGCTGGAGCGCGCGGTGCTCGAGATGTCGGAACTCGTGCGCGAGGCGCGCGGGTGAGAGGCCGTCTCACAGTCCTCATCGGCGTCCTCGTCTCCGTCGCGCTCCTCGTCTGGGCGCTGCGGGACGTCTCGGCCGCCGAACTCCTGAGGCACCTGGGCGAGGCGAACGTCTGGCTCCTGATCGCCGCGACGGTCGTCGCCACGCTCACCTTCAACCTCCGGGCGATCCGGTGGGATATCCTCCTCCGCGCCTCGAACGGACACCTGCCGTTCGGTTCGCGCTACGCGGCCGTGTGCATCGGCTTTATGGCGAACAACGTCCTGCCCGGCCGGCTCGGAGAGTTCGCCCGCGCCTACTCGCTGTCGCGGATCACCCCCGTGCCCCTGAGCGCCGCGCTCGCCTCGCTCGTCGTGGAGCGCCTGCTCGACGCGATCGTGCTCATGGTGTTTCTCGTCCCCGCCTTCTTCATCGTCGGGGTCGACGAAGCCGCTTCCGGGACGCTGCGGGACCTGTTCACAGTGGGCGTCATCCTCGTCTCCGCGAGCCTGCTTGCGCTCGCGCTGCTCGTCCGCTCTCCGGATCGCTTCCTCCGGCTCGCGGCCACATGGTTCCACCGGGTCGCGCCCGACCGCGTCGCCGACCGGGTCATGGACGTGCTTTCCGCGTTCGTGGACGGCCTCGGGGCGCTGCGCCACGCGCACGTCTTCGCCCGCGCGATGCTGTGGTCGTTCGCCGTGTGGGCCTGGAACGCCTTCTCGTTCTTCCTCGGCTTCCTCGCCTTCGGGATCCTCACGCCCGGGTTCCTCGGCGCGCTCGTCCTCCAGACGACGATCAGCTTCGCCGTCGCGATCCCGTCGACGCCGGGGTTCTTCGGACCGTTCGAGACCGCGGCCCGCGTCGCGCTCGAACTCCACCACATCGAGCCCGCGAGAATCATCAGCTTCGCCGCGGGATACCACATCCTCACCTTCCTGCCGATCACGGTGCTGGGGATCTGGTACATGCGACGCCTGGGGATCAGCCGGAAGGAATTCGGGCGGGGCAAGCCGCCGGCCCCGGAGCCCTCGCCCCCGGAGACCTCGGCGTGACGAGGGCTGGAGAGGCGGCGGGCGCCGGAGAGATCGGGACGGCCGAGGCGCACGCGAAGGTCAACCTGCGCCTGCGCGTGTTCGCCCGCGACGAAACGGGCTTTCACGGCGTCGAGACCGTGCTCGCGCGCACGAGCCTCTCCGACACCGTGACGCTCTCGGAGTCCGACACCCGCGAAGCCCGCCCGAAAGGAGCCGCGTCGAGGGGGGCCGGACGGGGCGTCACCCTCTCCGTCGATGGACCGCTGGCGGACGGCGTACCCGACGGCTCCGACAACCTGTGCTGGCAGGCCGCCGCGGCGTTTCTCGACCGTGCCTTCCGGAGACGGGCGCGGCCCGCCGTGCACATCCACCTCACGAAACGCATCCCGATGGGGAGCGGACTCGGGGGCGGAAGCGCGGACGCGGGCGCGACACTCCGCCTCCTCGCGGACCGCTGGCCCCGCCTGGAGACGCGGGAACTCATCGACATCGCCGGCGAGATCGGCAGCGACGTGCCCTTCGCCCTTCTCGACGTCCCGATGGCGCTGGGCTGGGAGCGCGGCCGCCGGCTGCTCCCGCTCCGACCGCCGCGGCCCCGTCCCGCGCTGCTGGTCTGCGGCGGCATCCACGTTTCCACGCCGGAGGCGTACGGCTGGCTCGGGAGGACGGAGGCGGACGCCGGAGGCGCCTCGGTGTTTCCCGGCGCGACGCGGCTGGCGGAGTGGGAATCGCTCGAGCGCCTGGCCCGGAACGACCTCGAGGCGCCCGTCCTCGCCAGGCACCCCGAACTGTCGGAACTCCTCGATCAACTTCGGTCGTGCGACCCGGCGGTGGCCGCACTGACGGGATCGGGCTCGGCGCTGTTCGCGATCTTCCGCGACGAGACGGAACGCGCCCGCGCCCGCCGCGCGCTGGCCGCCCGCGGGGGTGCCGACGGCCTCCGAATTCTGGACGTCACACTCCCCGTCTGAGCCCCATCGGGGGCCAATTCCGAGGCCAATCCGAGGCCAATCCGAGGCCAACCCGAGGCCTGTCCGAGGCCCATCCGGGGCGTCGGCGCGGTTTGACGCCGCTGGCCGGATCGCGCCATCTTCGGCGCCTCTGGCCCCTCGTCTAATGGCAAGACACCGGCCTTTGGAGCCGATGATCCAGGTTCGACCCCTGGGGGGCCAATCCCATGCCTGATACCCGTTCCCGCCCCGCCGGCCGGGCAAACCGACTCGCGCAGGAGAAGAGTCCCTACCTTCTCCAGCACGCCTTCAATCCCGTGGACTGGGTTCCGTGGGGCGAGGAGGCCTTCGCGCGCGCCCGGGCCGAGGACCGTCCGATCTTCCTCTCCATCGGCTACGCGACCTGCCACTGGTGTCACGTCATGGAGCGCGAGTCCTTCGAGGACGAGGACGTGGCGGCGCTCCTCAACCGCGACTTCGTGTCGATCAAGGTGGACCGGGAGGAACGTCCCGACATCGACGGCGTCTACATGACGGCATGCCAGCTCATGACGGGGCAGGGGGGATGGCCTCTCACGATCGTGATGACGCCGGACAAGCAGCCCTTCTTCGCCGGAACCTATTTCCCGCGCGAGAGCATGGCCGGGCGGGCGGGGATGCTGGAACTGCTGCCCCGGCTCGCGGAGCTGTGGCGGGAGCGGCGTGAGGATGTCGAGGCGGCGGGGGCCTCGGCGCTGGCGGCCATCCGGGAGGTCGAGGTCCGCGGGCTGGGTTCCGGGGCGGGCGCGCTCGACGAAGAGGCGCTCCGCCGCGGTTTCGGCGAGCTGCGGGCCCGGTTCGACCCCCACCAGGGAGGGTTCTCCCGGGCCCCGAAGTTTCCGGCGCCGCACCAGCTCCTCTTCCTCCTGCGCTGGAGCGACCGCACCGGCGACAGGCGCGGCGTGGAGATGGTGGAGAAGACGCTCGTCTCCATGAGGCGGGGAGGCGTCTTCGACCACGTCGGGTACGGATTCCACCGCTACTCGACGGACGCCCGCTGGCTCGTCCCGCACTTCGAGAAGATGCTGTACGACCAGGCGCTGCTCGCCATGGCCTACACGGAGCTGTGGCAGATGACGGGCGACGACGCGCACCGGACGGTGGCCCGCGAGATCTACGAATACGTGGCGCGCGACCTCACGGACGCGGAGGGCGGCTTCTATTCCGCAGAAGACGCGGACAGCGAGGGGCGCGAAGGGGCGTTCTACGTGTGGACGCGGGATGAGTTCGACGAGGTGCTGTCGGCGGCGCTGGGGGAGGACGTGGCCGGCCTTGCGCGGCGCGCCTTCCGGATCGAGGCGCGCGGCAACTTCGCGGACGAGGCGTCGGGGCTCCGGACCGGCGAGAACATCCTGCACGCCGGTGAGACGCCCGCCGAGATCGCGGCGGCACTCGGGGAGGACGCCGACTACGTCGAGAAACGCCTGGAGGAGGCGCGCCGCGTCCTGTTCGAGAAGCGAACGACGCGGGAGCGCCCGCTGCTCGACGACAAGATTCTGACGGACTGGAACGGGCTCATGATCGCGGCGCTGGCGCGGAGCGGCCTCGCCTTCGGCGACGAATCGCTCGTCGGGGCGGCGGCGCGGGCGGCGGACTTCGTCCTCGGGCGGCTGCGCGACGGGGAGGGGCAGTTGCTGCACCGCTACCGGGACGGGGAATCGGCCATCTCCGCGGGCGCGGCAGACCACGCCTGCCTGATCTGGGGGCTGATCGAACTGTACGGGGCGACGTTCGACCCGCGCTGGCTTCGGGCGGCGCGCGATCTGCTGGACCCGCTCCTGGAGCGCTTCTGGGACCCCGACCGGCACGGCGTGTTCAACGTGGACGCGACGCAGACCGACGTGCCCGTCCGGCAGAAGGAGTTGTATGACGGGGCCACGCCCTCGGCCAACGCGACGACGTGGTACGTGCTCCTCCGGCTCGGGCGGCTCACGGGCGACCTCGAACTCCTGGACCGGGCGGAGGCGCTGCGCGGGGCGCTCGCCGGTCCCGTCGGCGGCGCGCCCTCCGCCCACACGATGTCGCTCGTCGCGCTCGATCTCGCCCTGGGCCCGGCGCAGGAAGTCGTAGTGACGGGAGACCCCGGCGACCCCGGCACGCGGCGCATGCTCGCCGCGCTCGCCGACCGCTACGGGCCCCGCACGGCCGTCCTCTTCAAGCCGGCGGGCACCCCGCCGGCGTCCGGCGGGCCGGTGGCGGAAGCGCTCGCGGAGATCGCGCCCTTCAGCGCCCCGCACGATCTCCTGGACGGGAAGGCGACGGCGTACGTTTGCACCGGCTTCGCGTGCCGGCGTCCCACGACCGACGTCGCGGAGATTCTGGAGCAACTCGCCGGATCGCCCCAGGACAACTGACCGCCCCAACGCAACCGACCACCCCGGGACAGACACTGGAGTTCGAGGCATGGGCCTGGACCAGACGATCTACGGAAACACGCTGTCGGCCTGGCTGATCGCCGCCGGCATCTACGCCGTCACGACCCTCGCGCTGTGGCTGCTCGAACGCTACGCGCTGCGGGCGTTCGCGCGCTTCGCGAGCCAGACCCGGACCTCGCTCGACGATCTCGTCGCGGATGTGCTCGGCGAGACGAAGTTCGGCCTCATCCTTTTCGTCGGGCTATTCGCCGCCTCGCTCGTCCTCGAACTCGATCCGGTCGTCGCGCTCGTGATTCGCCGCGCCGCGGTCATCGCCGTCGTCGTCCAGGGCGGGATCTGGGCGAACGCCGCGATCGCCTTCTGGGTGCGGCGGTTCGTGGATGCCACGGCGGGCGAGGACGCGGAGGCCGTGACCATGGTCGGCGCGCTCTCCTTCGTCGGCCGGCTCGCCGTGTGGTCCGTCGCGCTCCTCCTCATTCTCGACAACCTCGGGGTCGAAGTCGCGGCCCTCCTCGCGGGCCTGGGAATCGGAGGCATCGCCGTCGCCCTCGCGGCGCAGAACGTCCTCGGAGACCTGCTCGCATCGCTCTCCATCATCCTCGACAAACCCTTCGTCATCGGCGACTTCCTCGTCATTGGCGACTTCCAGGGGTCGGTGGAGCACATCGGCCTCAAGACGACCCGGCTGCGGAGTCTGGGGGGCGAGCAACTCATCCTCGGAAACAGCGACGTGATCAACACCCGGATCCGGAACCTCGGGCGCATGGCGGACCGGCGCGGGGCGCTGAAGATCGGCGTGACGTACGACACGCCGCGCGAGCTCCTCACGCAGATCCCCGGCTGGATCGAGGAGATCGTCGAGGCCCAGGAGGAGACCCGCTTCGACCGCTGCCACCTCTCGGGCTTCGCGGACTCCGCGATCGAGTTCGACACCATCTTCTACATGACCGTCCCCGAGTACGACCGCTTCATGGACGCGAAGCAGGCAGTGCTGCTCGCGCTTCACGAGCGGTTCGACCGGCACGGCGTCGAAATCGCCTACCCGACGCAGGTCGTCTACACGATCCCGGCGGCGCCGGCGGCTCGTTGACAGGAACCCGCGTGAACCGATAGTCTGGGCGGCTGTCGCCGTGGGGTCCGTCCCTGTGGCACACGGGTTCGGGACCCACACAGTTTTCTCTCCATTCCGGTACGGTTTCTGCGTGCGGTATGCGCGCCGAAGCGACGAGCGCCGGAACCAGACCAGCGAGCCAGTCGACACGCATGGACACCACGGACTTCTCGTTCCATACGAGTCCGATCATGCTGCTTTCGGGTACGGCGAATCCCGCCCTCGCGCAGGGCATCGCCGACGTGCTCGGAGAGCGGCTGTGCGACGTCACGATCAAGCGGTTCGCCGACGGCGAGATCTTCGTGCGCATCGACGAGAACGTCCGCGGACGCGACGTCTTCCTCATCCAGCCCACGAACCCGCCCGCGGAGAACGTGCTCGAACTCCTCATCCTCATCGACGCGGCGAAGCGCGCCTCGGCGGCGAGGGTCACGGCCGTCGTCCCGTACTACGGGTACGGCCGCTCCGACCGGAAGGATCAGCCGCGCGTGTCGATCGCGGCGAAGCTGCTCGCGAACCTGATGACGGCCGCGGGGGCGGACCGGGTTCTCTCGATCGACTTCCACCAGCACCAGATCCAGGGCTTCTTCGACATCCCGGTGGACCACCTGTATGCGGCTCCGGTCTTCCGGCGCTACTACGAGATGAAGAAGCTGGACAACCTGGTCGTCGTCGCGACGGATGTGAGCGCGGCGAAGATGGCGCGCGGCTACGCCCGCCGTCTCGGTGGAGACCTCGCGATCATCGACAAGCGGCGTCCGGCGCCGAACGAGGCGGAGGTCTCGAACATCGTGGGCGAGGTCGAGGGGAAGCACTGCATCGTGCCCGACGACATGATCGACACGGCGGGGACGATGGTGTCGGCCATCGAGGTGCTCAAGGAGCGCGGCGCGCTGGACGTCTACGTCCTCGCCACGCACCCCCTCTTCTCCGGTCCGGCGCTCGAGCGCCTCGGGTCGGCCGATGTGAAGGAGATCACGGTGACGGACACCGTGCCGCTCGCTCCGGGAGTGCAGGACGCGCTCCCCAACCTGACCGTGCTTTCCGTGGCGAGCCTGCTCGCGCAGGCCATCGAGAGCACGCACACGAACAGTTCCGTGAGCATGTTGTTCAAGTAGGAGACAAGATGACGAACGAATCCGTCAGACTGACGGCGCGGGCGCGGACGACGTCCGGAAAGGGCGCCGCGAGGCAGCTTCGCCGGAGCGGCGAGTTGCCCGCCGTCGTGTACGGGCGCCGCGATGAGACCGAGTCGCTGGCGCTGGACACGCATGAGCTTACGCGCCTTCTGAGCCGGATCCATGCGGCCACGACGGTGATCGACCTCGAGATCGACGGCAGCAAGCCGCGCCCGGTCCTGATCCGCGAGATCCAGCGACACCCGTATCGACCCCAGCTTCTGCACGTGGACTTCTTCGAGATTCGCGCGGACGTGAAGATCCGCGTGCAGGTGCCGGTCCACCTCGTGGAGACGCCAGCCGGCGTTGAGATGGGCGGCATGTTGCAGTTCCTCCGGCACGAACTCGAAGTCGAGTGTCTGCCGAACGAGATCCCATCCGGATTCGAAGTCGACGTCTCGGCCCTCGAAATCGGCGACTCGCTTCACGTCTCGGACGTGGATGCGGGCGGGGTCGCGATCCTCGAAGATGAGGCGGTCACGATCTGCACGGTCGTGCCGCCGGCCCTTGAGGAAGAAGAGGAAGTGGACGAGGAACTGGACGAGGAAGTGGAAGGCGAAGGGGAGGAGGCCGAGGCCGCGGGCGACGAACCGGAGGAGGACTGAGCCGGACGGCGGGATCCGGTCTGCGCCGGCACCGTGCGTCTGCTTCTCGCGCTGGGAAACCCCGGCGCGAAGTACCGGGATACGCGGCACAACATCGGTTGGTGGCTCGCGGATCGCCTGGCGCTCCGGTGGGGCGGCGGACCGTTTCGCGCGGCCGGCGCCACGGCCTGGACGACGGGAGCGGGACGGCCCGGAGTCGAGATCCACAAGCCGCTGACGTACATGAACCGGAGCGGCGAATCGCTGGCCGCGCTGCTCGCCGCGCGGAGGTTCGACCCCGCGGCCGATCTGCTCGTCCTCGTCGACGATGTCGCGCTGCCGGCGGGTCGCTTTCGCTTGAGGGCGAGGGGGTCGCCGGGCGGGCACAACGGCCTCGCCTCGATATCGGCGAGTCTCGGTTCCGACGGTTACGGCCGCCTCCGGCTCGGCGTCGGACGGCCGCCGGACGAACGCATCGACCTCGCGGGCTGGGTGTTGTCAGGGATGCCGCGAGCGGAGGAAGAGGAAGCGCTGGGGGGCTTCCCCCGGGCCGTGGAAGCGGTGGAATACTGGCTGGAACATGGCGTGGAAGCGGCGATGAACCGCTTCAACCGTCCGGGGTGAGCCCCGCGGATCAGGCGACAATCACAGGATAGTCAAAGGGACAGGCAAGGGAGTACGGCAACGTGGGCGGAAACTTGGTCGGAAACATCGATTTTGCGATCGGGCTCGGCGTGATCGGGCTCGTCTTCTCCTTCGCGCTCTTCATGTACGTGAAGGCGCAGCCCGTCGGAAACGATAAGATGGCCGAGCTGGCGGAGGCGATCCACTCGGGCGCGATGGCGTTCCTGCGGCGGGAATACACGGTGCTGCTGCCGTTCATCGTCGTCGTCGCGGCCCTCCTGTTCTGGCTCGTGGGCCCGCACACGGCGGTGGCCTACGCGCTGGGCGCGGCGTGCTCGATCCTGGCGGGCTTCTTCGGCATGAAGGCGGCGACGGCGGCCAACGTCCGGACCTCCGAGGCGGCGCGCGCGGACGGCCAGGCCAAGGCACTCCGGGTCGCCTTCTCCGGCGGGGCCGTAATGGGCATCGCCGTAGCGGCGCTCGGCCTGCTCGGGATCGGCGCCGTGATCATGATCTACGATCCCCAGGCGACCGGCTTCCGCCCCTTCGGCGAGATCATCTCGGGCTTCGCGATGGGCGCCTCGTCGATCGCGCTCTTCGCGCGCGTGGGCGGCGGCATCTACACGAAGGCGGCCGACGTCGGCGCGGACCTGGTGGGCAAGGTCGAGGCGGGCATCCCGGAGGACGATCCCCGCAACCCGGCGACGATCGCGGACAACGTGGGCGACAACGTGGGCGACGTGGCGGGGATGGGCGCGGACATTTTCGAGTCGTACGTCGGCTCCGTCATCGCCACGATCGTCATCGGCGTGACGAGCGCGATGATCCTCGACGGGGCCCGGCTCCAGGCCGTGGCGCTCCCGGTCCTCTACATCATGGCAGGCTTCCTCGCGAGCGCCGTCGGCGTCCTCGCCATCCGCGTCCTCGAGCGCATGAGTCCCGCGGCGGCCCTCCGCTGGGCGCCGATCATCGGGGCCGTGATCTTCTGGGTCGTGGCGTACGCGATCACGGTGAACCTCCAGATCTTCGACGCCGCGGCGCAGGGCAAGTGGGTCTTCATCCACCCGAACGCCGGTCCCTTCTGGGCCATGCTCTTCGGCTCCCTCGTCGGGATCGCGATCGGCCTCGTGACGGAGTACTACACGGCGGAGAAGCCGATCCGGCGCATCGCCTCGGCCTCCGAGACCGGCTCAGCGACGAACATCATCACGGGACTCGCGGTCGGGATGGAGTCCACCGCGATCCCCATGCTCCTGATCTCCGCCGCGATCTTCCTCGCCTTCAACTTCGCGGGACTGTACGGGATCGGGATCGCCGCCGTGGGGATGCTGGCCACGGTCGGCGTGACGATGTCCGTGGACGCGTACGGCCCGGTGGCGGACAACGCGGGCGGGATCTCGGAGATGGCGGAACTGGGGCCCGAGGTTCGCTCGGTGACCGACTCGCTCGACTCGCTCGGCAACACGACGGCGGCGATCGGGAAGGGCTTCGCGGTCGGCTCCGCCGCGCTCACGGCGCTGGCCCTGTTCTCCGCCTACGCGAACGCGGTGGGTCTGCGCGAGACCGGGATCAACCTCATCGATCCGCTCGTCGTGATGGGGCTCTTCATCGGCGGCGTGACGCCCTTCTTCATCGCCGCGCTCACGATGACGGCGGTGGGACGGGCGGCGGCCGGCATGGTGGCGGAGGTCCGTCGCCAGTTCCGCGAGATCCCGGGCATCATGGAGGGGACGGCGAAGCCGGATTCGGCGCGCTGCGTGGACATCTCCACGAAGGCGGCGCTCCGCGAGATGATCGTGCCGGGCCTCGTGGCCATCATCGTCCCCATCATGGTCGGCCGCTTTCTGGGCGTCGCGGCGCTCGGCGGCTCGCTGGCCGGCGCGACCGTGAGCGGCGTGCTGCTCGCGCTCTTCATGGCGAACTCCGGGGGCGCGTGGGACAACGCCAAGAAGTACATCGAGACCGGAGCCCACGGGGGGAAGGGTTCCGACCCGCACAAGGCGGCCGTGGTCGGCGACACGGTGGGCGATCCCTTCAAGGACACGTCCGGGCCATCGATGAACATCGTCGTGAAGCTGATGAGCGTCGTCTCGCTCGTCCTCGCACCCTGGTTCGTGGACGTGCACGGGATGGCCGCCGCCGCGCCGGAGGTCGTGGAGACCGCCCTCGCCGCCGTCGGCGGAGTACTGCGGACGCTCGGATTGTTCTAGCCGTTGGTACGGCCGCCGGATGCGGGCCGGCGGCGCCTTGACAGCGGCGCTACATTAGCTGCGCTGCCTCCACATACGGCTTCGCCGCCCCGCGGCGCGCCGACGAACACAGACTCCTGCTCCGACCGCGGGTCGGGGCCGACCAGACCGAGGGAGTTCTTCATGCGCGATTACGAAATCGTGTACATCTTCCGTGTGAGCCTGACCTCCGAGGAGATCGAGGCGAAGCTCAAGCGGTACCAGGCCATCATCACGGCCGACGGTTCGGGCGAAGTCACCGCCTCCGTCCACTGGGGCAAGCGTCAACTCGCCTACCCCATCCAGAAGCAGCCGAACGGCTACTACGTCGTGGCCCGGTTCACTTCGTCGCCCGATCCGCTCCAGGAGTTGGAGCGCGCGCTGAAGCTCGAGGACGACGTCCTCCGGTATCTGATCGTGATCCAGGAACATCCGTGGCCGCTTCCCGATCCGGCGCCG